>NZ_JBQOUX010000280.1:0-365 GCF_052216785.1 Streptomyces sp. JW3
TTCTCCGCGGTGCGGGCCTGGCCCTCCTCGTCGATGGTCAGCGCGATCAGCGCCGCACCGTGCTCCCTCGCCAGCCGGGTGACCTTCGCGAACCGGGACTCGGGTCCGTCGCCGTCCTCGTAGTTCACCGAGTTGATCACCGCACGGCCGCCGAGCTTCTCCAGCCCCGCCCGCAGCACCTCGACCTCCGTGGAGTCCAGCACAATCGGCAGGGTGGAGGCGGTCGCGAAGCGGCCGGCCAGCTCGGCCATGTCGGCCACACCGTCCCGGCCGACGTAGTCCACGCAGAGGTCCAGCATGTGGGCGCCCTCGCGGATCTGGTCCCGGGCCATCTCCACACAGTCGTCCCAGCGCGCCTCCAGCAT
>NZ_JBQOUX010000281.1:0-365 GCF_052216785.1 Streptomyces sp. JW3
TTCTCCGCGGTGCGGGCCTGGCCCTCCTCGTCGATGGTCAGCGCGATCAGCGCCGCACCGTGCTCCCTCGCCAGCCGCGTGACCTTCGCGAACCGCGACTCCGGGCCGGCACCGTCCTCGTAGTTCACCGAGTTGATCACCGCACGGCCGCCGAGCTTCTCCAGCCCCGCCCGCAGAACCTCCACCTCCGTGGAGTCCAGCACGACCGGAAGGGTGGAGGCGGTCGCGAAACGGCCGGCCAGCTCCGCCATGTCGGCCACACCGTCCCGGCCGACGTAGTCCACGCACAGGTCCAGCATGTGGGCGCCCTCGCGGATCTGGTCCCGGGCCATCTCCACACAGTCGTCCCAGCGCGCCTCCAGCAT
>NZ_JBQOUX010000282.1:0-360 GCF_052216785.1 Streptomyces sp. JW3
GGTGCCGGGCCAGGCCAGCGAGACCGTCAGCTCCGGCCCGTCCGGGGTGTCCCGCACCACCGCTCCGGCGTCCAGCACATGTGCGGCGGGCGCGTGCGGGTCGGCCGCACCCACCGGCCCGGCGCCGGCAGCCGGTTCCCAGGCGCCGGTGGAGTTACCGACCGGACCGGCGGCGAACCGGCCCAGGTAGTTGAAGCCGATCTGCGGGGCGGGCAGCCCTGCCAGTACCGGGCCGGTCTCGGCGTTGAGGTGACGCAGCAAGCCGTAACCGAGGCCGTCCCCGGGCACATTCTGCACCTGCTCCTTCACCGCCTTCAGCAGCACACCGGCCGCCGGACCCCCGGCCCGCGCCTGGCCCAG
>NZ_JBQOUX010000283.1:0-353 GCF_052216785.1 Streptomyces sp. JW3
TCCTGTTTGGTGTTGCGCCAGGTGAAGTACGTGTACGACTGCTGGAAGCCGATCTGGGCGAGGGTGCGCATCATCGCCGGGCGGGTGAACGCCTCGGCCAGGAAGATCACGTCGGGGTCGGTGCCGTTGACGTCGGCGATGACGCGTTCCCAGAACACGACCGGTTTGGTGTGCGGGTTGTCGACGCGGAAGATCCGCACCCCGTGGTCCATCCAGTGCCGCAGCACGCGGACGGTCTCGGCGACCAGCCCGTCCAGGTCGGCGTCGAAGGCGACCGGGTAGATGTCCTGGTACTTCTTCGGCGGGTTCTCGGCGTAGGCGATCGAGCCGTCGGCGCGGTGGTGGAACCACTC
>NZ_JBQOUX010000284.1:0-353 GCF_052216785.1 Streptomyces sp. JW3
TCCTGTTTGGTGTTGCGCCAGGTGAAGTACGTGTACGACTGCTGGAAGCCGATCTGGGCGAGGGTGCGCATCATCGCGGGGCGGGTGAACGCCTCGGCCAGGAAGATCACGTCGGGGTCGGTGCCGTTGACGTCGGCGATGACGCGCTCCCAGAACACGACCGGTTTGGTGTGCGGGTTGTCGACGCGGAAGATCCGTACCCCGTGGTCCATCCAGTGCCGCAGCACGCGGACGGTCTCGGCGACCAGTCCGTCCAGGTCGGCGTCGAAGGCGACGGGGTAGATGTCCTGGTACTTCTTCGGCGGGTTCTCGGCGTAGGCGATCGAGCCGTCGGCGCGGTGGTGGAACCACTC
>NZ_JBQOUX010000285.1:0-346 GCF_052216785.1 Streptomyces sp. JW3
GGCCAGGGCGGCGGCGCGCTCGGCGCGGGTGCCCCCGGCGGTCCCCGGCTCGCGCCCGGTCAGGGGCCGCGCGCCGCGCTGCCCGGCCGGGACGGCGGACAGCCGGGCGCACCGGGCGGTGCGCGCGGACCGCAGTCCCCGGTGGCACCGCTGCCGCAGTCTCCCCAGTCCCCGCAGGGCCGGCCGGCCCCGGCGGGCGCGGGGGCCGGCCAGGCGCCGGGTGCCCCGCAGGGTCTCCAGGCCGCGGGCCTGAACGCGCCGCAGCCGCAGGGCGGCCAGGACGCCTTCGGCAGCGCCGCCGCTCCGGCCGCGCCGCAGCGCGGCCGCCGCAAGGGCGGCTCCGGCG
>NZ_JBQOUX010000286.1:0-345 GCF_052216785.1 Streptomyces sp. JW3
GCCCAGTTCGGAGCGGACCCGGGCGTGCCAGTACTCGGCGAGGGCCTCGGCGAGCTGGACGGACAGGCCGTGCAGTTCGAGGTAGTCCCGGTAGGCGTTGGCCTCGAACATCCGGGCGGTCTCCGCTCCGATGCGGGAGCCGACGGTGACCACCTGGAAGCCGACCACGTCGGTCTCGCCGGACTCCTCCGGGCGGAAGAAGTCGGCCAGGCACAGCCGCCGGCCGCGCCGCTGCCGCGGGAAGGTGAACCGGGTGCGCTCGTTGCCGGCGTCGTCCAGCACGATCAGGTCGTCGTCCTTGGAGACGCACGGGAAGTAGCCGTACACCACGGCGGCTTCGAGCAG
>NZ_JBQOUX010000287.1:0-335 GCF_052216785.1 Streptomyces sp. JW3
CCCCCACGCCCCTCCCTCGTCCCCGGCACGGCGGCACGCGCTCGCGCCTCGCCGGCACGCCACGCCGGTCAAGCGGCGAACGGTGGGTGAGTAGTGCGGCTGGTGCCCCGCCGAGCGGGGCGGGTCAGGGTGGGTGTGCTGAAAATGGATGACACTCCGGCCCCAAGTGTCATCCATTTCCAGCACGCCGGCCGGGCGCCCCGAGGCCCGGACCGACACCGGCGTCGGAGTGTCGGCGTCGGCACCGCGCCACGTACCCACCGTTGGCCGCCGAGACGGCGCGGCGTGCTGGCGAGGCGCGAGCGCGTCCCGTGATGCCGGGTGCCGGATGGCCG
>NZ_JBQOUX010000288.1:0-331 GCF_052216785.1 Streptomyces sp. JW3
ACCCGCGCCGACGACAAGATGTCCGAGGCCGCGATGGAAGACCGCAAGCGCGAGGGGTACTTCTAGACATGAGCACCACCACTGAGATCCTCTCGGAGACCACCCTGCTGCGGTTCGCCACCGCCGGGTCGGTCGACGACGGCAAGTCCACCCTCGTCGGACGGCTGCTGCACGACTCCAAGTCGGTCCTGACCGACCAGCTGGAGGCCGTGGAACGCGTGTCGGCGTCCCGTGGGCAGGAGGCCCCCGACCTCGCGCTGCTGACCGACGGCCTGCGGGCCGAGCGGGAACAGGGCATCACCATCGACGTCGCCTACCGGTACTTCGCCAC
>NZ_JBQOUX010000289.1:0-330 GCF_052216785.1 Streptomyces sp. JW3
AGGTCCAGCATGTGGGCGCCCTCGCGGATCTGGTCCCGGGCCATCTCCACACAGTCGTCCCAGCGCGCCTCCAGCATCGCCTCCCGGAACTTCTTCGACCCGTTCGCGTTGGTCCGCTCACCGATCGCCAGATACGAGGTGTCCTGCCGGAACGGCACCGACTGGTACAGCGACGCCGCCCCCGGCTCCGGCTGCGGCCGCCGCTCGGTGGGAACCGTGCCGCGCACCCGCTCCACCACCTGCCGCAGATGCTCCGGCGTGGTCCCGCAGCAGCCGCCCACCAGCGACAGACCGTACTCACGGACGAACGTCTCCTGCGCGTCCGCCAGC
>NZ_JBQOUX010000028.1:0-11486 GCF_052216785.1 Streptomyces sp. JW3
GGCCGTCACTCCCGGGGGAGTGACGGCCCGCCCGTCCGTCCGTGAGGTGGTTCAGCCGCGGCCGCCGCCGTTGCCCTGGCCCTGGAAGATGTCGCCCCAGTTGCCGCCGTTGCCCAGCTCGCCGATGAAGTTCTCGTCGTCGCCGCCGTCGTCGTCGCTGCCGTCGTCCCCGGTGCCGCCGTCGGTGGAGTTGTCGTTGCCGTCGTCGGCCTCGTCGTCGCCGTTGCCGCCGTCGTCGTTGTCGCCCTTGTCCTTGCTGTCGGGGATGTCGACGTAGGAGAAGTCGGGGGCCTGCTTGCCCTCCAGCGCGCCGGTCATCATGTCGCGCCAGATCGGGCCCGGGACCTCGCCACCGAACACCTTGTCGTGCGGGACGCCGCCGATGGTGATGTCGACCATCTTCCGCTCGTGTGCCGGGTCGCCGACCCAGACCGCGCCCGCCATGTTCGGCGTGTAGCCGACGAACCAGGCCGCGTACCGCTCGTCCGTCGTACCGGTCTTACCGGCGCTCGGCCGGCTGCCGAGACCGGCCTCGGTACCCGTACCGTCCTCCACCACGCCGCGCAGCAGCGTGTTGATGGTGTCGGCGGTGGTCTCCGACATGGCCCGCGAGCAGGTCGACTTCGGGACCTCCAGGGACTTGTTCTCCTGGCCGACGCGCTGGGTGATCGACTCGATGGCGACCGGCGTGCAGTACATGCCGCGCGAGGCGAACGTCGCGTACGCGTTCGCCATGGTCAGCGGCGACATCTCCTGGGTGCCCAGGGCGATCGACGGGGCCTGCTGCATCTTGCCGCCGTCGGCCCGCTCGACGCCCATCTTCTGCGCCATCTCGGTCACCGGGCAGATACCGATGTCGCTGATCAGCTGCACGTAGTAGGTGTTGACCGACTTCGCGGTCGCCTCCTTCATGCCGTACGGGCCGACCTCGGTCTCGTTCTCGTTGGCGACCGGGACGTTCTTCTCGTTCCAGGTCTTGCCGTCACAGGCCGCGACCGGGCTCGGGTAGTCCATCTCGTACGGCGAGGCGTACGTCTTCGTCGCCGGGGTGCCCTGCTCCAGCGCCGCCGCCGCCACGATCGGCTTGAACGTCGAACCGGGCTGGTAGCCGACGCCGCCGCCCATGGCCTGGTCCACGGACAGGTTCATCTGCGTCTCGTCCTTGCCGAAGCCGTACGGACGTGACTGGCCCATCGCGAGGATCTTGCCGGTGCCGGGCTCCACGACGGAGGCGGCGGTGGCCACGTCGTCGCTCTTGTAGACGTGCTCCTTGATCGACGCCTGCGCCGACTTCTGGGCCTTCGGGTCCAGGGTGGTCCGGATGGTCAGGCCGCCCTGGTTCCAGATCTTGGCCCGGGCCTCCTTGGTCTTGCCGAAGACCGGGTCGCTCAGGAACACCTCGCGCACGTAGTCGCAGAAGAAGCCCGCGCCGTCCACGGCCGTGATGCAGCCGTTCTTCGGTGTGCTGACCTTCAGGCCGAGCGGTGCCTTCTGCGCCTCGGCGGACTCGGCCTGGGAGATGTCGCCGACCTGGGCCATGCGCTGGAGCACGGTGTTGCGCCGCTTGGTGGCCTCCGCCTCGTCGTTGACCGGGTCGTACCGGCTGGGCGACTGGACGATGCCGGCCAGCAGGGCCGACTCGGGCAGGCTGAGGTCCTTGGCGTGCTTGGAGAAGTAGCGCTGGGAGGCGGCCTCGACGCCGTACGCCTGCTGGCCGAAGAAGGTGATGTTCAGGTAGTTCTCGAGGATCTTCTTCTTGCCCAGCTCCTCCTCGACCTGGATCGCGTACTTCAGCTCGCGGATCTTGCGGCCGATGGTCTGCTGGGTGGCCTGGGCGACCTTGGTCGGGTCGTCGCCGGCCTCCTCGATGAAGACGTTCTTCACGTACTGCTGGGTGAGGGTGGAGGCGCCCTCGGCGACACCGCTGCTCTGCACGTTCTTGTTGACCGCGCGCAGCACGCCCTTGAGGTCGACCGCGCCGTGCTGGTAGAAGCGCGAGTCCTCGATCGCGACGATCGCCTTCTGCATGTAGGGCGAGATGTTCTTCAGGCTCACCACCGTGCGGTCGCGCGAGTAGACCGTCGCGATGGTGCCGCCGTCGGCGTCGAGGATGGTGGTGCGCTGACTCAACGGGGGTGTCTTCATGTTGGCCGGGAGCTCGTCGAAACTCTCGACCGAGCCCTTCGCGGCCAGCCCCAGCGCACCGACCGCGGGCAGCGCGATGCCCGCCAGGACGGCTCCCGCGAGCACACTGACACCGAGGAACTTGGCGGCCTGCTGCGCAGGTGACAGACCACCGCCCGAGCGCTTCTTTGCCATGGAGGCAGCCTACGTTCTCATTCGCCGGACACACGTATATGCCTTGGCCTAAGCTGCTCTCGACTGTCACAGCAGTGCGGCCAAGTATCAATACGCCCGGCAGCACCGGATCGTTCCACGTCCGTCCGACTTTTTTCGGGCCTGGTTCCGTCCGGGTCGCGCGGGGGGCCTGTCGGAGCGTTCGGGGTGGGTGGGCGCGTGCCGGAGCGGGTGCGGCGCGTGTCCGAATTGGCCTTGTGTGTCGGATGGTGTCCGTTGTGGCGCAGTGGAAACGACCCTGATGCCAGGTTCGTCCTGTATGTCGCCACCTCACTCCCCCGGGTGATCTGCCGCTTACCCATAGTCCGTTCGGGCCATTCAAGATTGGGCCCGCTGGGGGTGTTGCGCTGTGCCCACCTTCCGTAACGTCCTCAACTGGCGGCGGTGAATATGCCGCTGCCGCCGTGGGGGAGCCTCGATTCGGGAGAGGACGGCGCCGGTATGGGCTGGGTAACCGACTGGAGTGCGCAGGCCGCCTGCCGCACTACCGATCCGGATGAACTGTTCGTTCAGGGAGCAGCGCAGAACAGGGCCAAGGCGGTGTGCACCGGATGCCCGGTGCGGACCGAGTGCCTGGCCGACGCGCTGGACAACCGCGTCGAGTTCGGCGTGTGGGGAGGCATGACGGAGCGGGAGCGCCGCGCACTGCTGCGCAGGCGGCCCACCGTGACCTCCTGGCGCCGGCTGCTGGAGACGGCGCGGACGGAGTACGAGCGAGGAGCCGGCATCGTGCCCCTCGACGACGACGAGGTCTACGAGAACTTCGCGGCCGTCGGCTGAGACGCGGCCGTCGGCTGAGACACGCCGCACCTCCTCGGCATCTCCTCGGCACGGGCCGGGGCCCCATCCGCCGTACAGGCCGGGGCCATCCATCCGTGCGTCGGGTCACCCCGTACGTCGGGTCACCCCCGCGCGTCTGGCAGCTCCGGCCGGTCCGCCGCGAGCCGGTCGCCGATGTCCCGCAGTCCCGCGAGGTCGTGCACGTCGCCGGGGAGCGCGGCCACTTCGGTCACCGCCACCTCGGGGTGCAGCGCGGTGAAGCGGTCCCGTGTGCGCTGCTCGCGGGAGAGCAGTTGCATACGGTCGGCGTGCAGCCTGAGCAGGCCCGCGGCGAGCTGGTCGGCGGAGCGTTCCACACCCACGCCGGTGTCCTCGGCGTCGGTACCGGAGCCGGAACCGCCGTACGTGTCGGGAGAGTTACGAAGTCCAGCTTTCCCGCCGTCCTGATCCACAATGCGGGCGTCCTCAAGATTTTCCGCGGCGGCGAGCGCCCGCTCGGCGGACAGCCGGTCGGCGCCGCTGCCGTGCACCCGGTTGAGGACCAGACCGGCGAGCGGCATGTCCTCGGCCGCCAGCCGCTGGACGAAGTACGCGGCCTCGCGCAGCGCGTCCCGCTCCGGGGCCGCGACCACCAGGAAGGCCGTACCGGGCGCCTGGAGCAGCTTGTACGTGGCGTCCGCGCGGGTGCGGAAACCGCCGAACATCGAGTCCATCGCCGCCACGAAGGTCTGCACGTCCTTCAGGAACTGCCCGCCCAGCACCTTCCCCAGTACGCCCGTCATCATCGACATGCCGACGTTCAGGAACTTCATGCCGGCCCGGCCGCCCACCTTCGCCGGGGCCAGCAGGACCCGGATCAGCTTGCCGTCCAGGAAGGAGCCCAGCCGCTTGGGCGCGTCCAGGAAGTCCAGCGCGGAGCGGGACGGCGGGGTGTCGACGACGATCAGGTCCCACTCGTCGCGGGAGCGCAGCTGCCCCAGCTTCTCCATCGCCATGTACTCCTGCGTGCCCGCGAAGCCCGCCGAGAGCGACTGGTAGAACGGGTTCGACAGGATCGCCCGGGCCCGCTCGGCGTCCGCGTGCGCCTCGACGATCTCGTCGAAGGTGCGCTTCATGTCGAGCATCATCGCGTGCAGCTCGCCGCCCGCCGAGTCGTCGATGCCCTTCACCCGGCGCGGCACGTTGTCCAGCGAGTCAATGCCCATCGACTGGGCGAGCCGGCGGGCCGGGTCGATGGTCAGCACGACCACCTTGCGGCCCCGCTCGGCCGCGCGCAGACCCAGCGCCGCCGCCGTGGTCGTCTTGCCGACGCCGCCCGAACCGCAGCACACCACGATGCGGGTCCCCGGGTCGTCGAGCAGCGGATCGATCTCCAGCGCGCGGATGGGGGACAGCCGCCGCGCACTGTCCTGGGCGGGCGCCGGTTCCGGTCGGCTCGGACTCATGCGATCCCCTGCTTCCGCAGCTCGGTGGCCAGTGCGTACAGGCCCGCCAGGTCCATGCCCTCGACGAGCAGCGGCAGTTCGTGCAGCGGCAGGCCCAGCTCGCCGAGGACCGCCCGCTGCTCCTGCTCCAGCTCGTACCGCGCGGCGTACTGCCCGGCCTGGTCCAGCAACGGGTCCACCAGCCGCTCGGCGTGCCCGCCGCGCCGCGCCCCGCCGAGCCCGGCGGCCGACAGCGCCTGGGCGAGGGAGGAACGCGGGAGCGTCCGTACGAGTTCCAGATCGGCGGCGTCCAACACCTCGGGGCGGACCATGTTCACGATGACCCGGCCGACCGGCAGCCGCGCGGCGCGCAGCTCCGCGATGCCGTCGGCGGTCTCCTGGACCGGCATCTCCTCCAGCAGTGTCACCAGGTGCACGGCCGTCTCGCGGGACTTCAGGACCCGCATCACGGCCTGCGCCTGATGGTGTATCGGGCCGATCTTCGCCAGGCCCGCCACCTCGTCGTTGACGTTCAGGAAGCGCGTGATGCGGCCGGTCGGGGGCGCGTCCATGACGACGTAGTCGTACACGAACCGGCCGGCGCGGTCCTTTCTGCGCACCGCCTCGCACGCCTTGCCGGTCAGCAGGACGTCCCGGACCCCGGGCGCGATGGTGGTCGCGAAGTCGATGGCGCCGAGTTTCTTCAGGGCCCGGCCGGCGCCGCCCAGTTTGTAGAACATCTGGAGGTAGTCCAGAAGGGCCAGTTCGGGGTCGATGGCGAGGGCATGCACCTCCCCGCCCCCGGGAGCGACGGCGATCTTCCGCTCCTCATAAGGCAGCGCTTCGGTTTCGAAGAGCTGCGCGATGCCCTGCCGGCCCTCGACCTCGACGAGGAGCGTCCGCTTCCCCGCCGTGGCCAGGGCCAGCGCTAGGGCGGCGGCCACCGTGGTCTTGCCGGTTCCGCCCTTGCCGCTGACGACCTGGAGCCTGCTCACGTATTCGAGCGTAACCAGTCCGGGCCCGGGCTACGCGGAGGGCTGTGGATAACAGCGGATACAGTCGGCCCATGACCAAGTGGGAATACGCGACCGTACCGCTGCTCGTCCATGCCACGAAGCAGATTCTGGACACCTGGGGCGAGGACGGCTGGGAGCTCGTCCAGGTCGTGCCCGGGCCGAACAACCCCGAGCAGCTGGTGGCCTACCTGAAGCGGGAGAAGCAGGCGTGAGTGCCGTCGAGGCCAAGCTCGCCGAGCTGGGCATCACGCTGCCCGAGGTGGTGCCGCCGCTGGCCGCGTACCAGCCGGCCGTGCGCTCCGGGGCGTACGTCTTCACCGCCGGCCAGCTGCCGATGGTGGACGGCGCGCTGCCGATGAGCGGCAAGGTGGGCGGCGAGGTCACCGCAGAGGAGGCCAAGGAGCTGGCCCGGATCTGCGCGCTGAACGCGCTGGCCGCCGTGAAGTCCGTTGCCGGTGACCTGGACCGCGTCGCGCGGGTGGTGAAGGTCGTCGGCTTCGTGGCCTCCGCCGCCGACTTCACCGGGCAGCCCGGCGTGCTCAACGGCGCCAGCGAGCTGCTCGGCGAGGTCTTCGGCGACAAGGGCGTGCACGCGCGGAGCGCGGTCGGCGTGGCGGTGCTGCCGCTGGACGCGCCCGTGGAGGTCGAGATCCAGGTGGAGCTGACCGAGGCGTGAGCTGCGGCCCGCGCCTTGTTGCCAGGTCGGCAACAAACCTGGTCGCGGGCTTGGCGGACGTTCCAGGATCGACGTCGAGGACCTGATCTTCCAGGTCCTCGACAGCGATCCGAGCCGTCCGGGAGGACCCCCATGCCGCAGCAGTCACCGACCGCGCCCGTGCACCGTCTGGTGCCCGGCCCGGCCGGCCGTGTCCACCTGGTCGAGCAGGGCAGCGGCCCGCTGGTCCTCCTGGTGCACGGCTTCCCCGAGTCCTGGTACTCCTGGCGCCGCCAGCTGCCCGCCCTGGCCGCCGCCGGGTTCCGTGCCGTCGCCCTCGACGTGCGCGGCTACGGCCGCTCCTCCCGGCCCGCCGATCCGGCGGCGTACCGGATGCTCGACCTGGTGGCCGACAACGTCGCCGTGGTGGAGGCGCTGGGCGAGCGCGAAGCGGTCGTCGTCGGCCACGACTGGGGCGCCACCATCGCCGCCACCTCCGGGCTGCTGCGCCCGGACGTCTTCCGCGCGGTGGGCCTGCTCAGCGTCCCGTACACGCCGCCCGGCGGGCCGCGGCCGAGCGACGTGTTCGCCGGGATGGGCGGCCCGGAGGCCGAGCAGGAGTTCTACGTCTCGTACTTCCAGCGGCCCGGCCGCGCGGAGGCGGAGATCGAACCCGACGTACGCGGCTGGCTCACCGGTTTCTACGCCGCCCTGTCCGCCGACACGATGCCCGCTCCCGGCGCTCCCGACCCGCACTTCGTCGCCCGCGGCGGCACCCTGCGCGAGCGCTTCCCGGCCGGCCCGCTGCCGTCCTGGCTCACGGCGGCGGACCTGGACGTCTACGCCGGGGAGTTCGAGCGCACCGGCCTCACCGGTGCCCTGAACCGCTACCGCAACATGGACCGCGACTGGGCCGACCTGGCCGAACACCACGGGGCGCCCGTCAAGCAGCCCGCCTTGTTCCTCGGCGGCACCGAGGACGCCTCCACCACCTGGCTGTCCGACGCCATCGCCGCCTACCCCGAGACGCTGCCCGGCCTCACCGCCTCGCACCTCCTGGACGGCTGCGGCCACTGGCTCCAGCAGGAACGCCCCGAGCAGACCAACCGGCTGCTGACCGACTGGCTGGCCGCGCTGCCCGTCTGACGGGGAAAGCCGGCCACTTGACCGGAAACGCCGGCACTCGATCAGGAACGCCGGCACTTGATCGGGGATACCGGCACTCGATCGGGAACACTGGCGCCTGCTCGGGAACGCCGGCGCTTGATCGGAGACGCTGGCGCTTGACCTCGAACGCCAGCGCTCGACCGGGGGCACCGGCCCCTCGAACATCCGCCGGTCACCGGATAGCCTCCGGCCATGGCGCGAGGGCAGGCGAACGGTCAGTGGTACCCACCGGAGTGGCCGGAGCGCATCCGCGCGCTCGCGGCCGGCGGTCTCACCCCGGTCGCGCCGAGACGCGCGGCCACTGTCCTGCTGCTGCGAGACCCCGGCCCCACCGTCCACCTGCTGCGCCGCCGCACCTCCATGGCCTTCGCCGGCGGCGCGTACGCCTATCCGGGCGGCGGCGTCGACCCGCGCGACGACGACCGCGCGGTGGGCTGGGCGGGCCCCACGCGCGCGTGCTGGGCGAAACGCCTGGGCGTCGACGAGTCCGCCGCCCAGGCGATCGTCTGCGCGGCGGTCCGGGAGACGTACGAGGAGGCGGGCGTCCTGCTCGCCGGGCCGACCGCCGGGACGGTCGTCGGGGACACCACCGGCGACGACTGGGAGGCCGACCGGGCCGCGCTGGTCGCCCGGGAACTGTCCTTCGCCCAGTTCCTGGATCGCCGGGGCCTGGTGCTCCGCTCCGACCTGCTGGGCGCCTGGGCGCGCTGGATCACCCCGGAGTTCGAGGTCCGGCGCTACGACACGTGGTTCTTCGTGGCCGCCCTCCCCGAGGGGCAGCGCACCCGCAACGCCTCCACGGAGGCCGACCGCACGGTGTGGATCACGCCGGCGGCGGCCGCCGCCGGGTACGACCGGGGCGAGCTGCTGATGATGCCGCCGACCATCGCGACCCTGCGGGCGCTCACGCCGTACGGCACGGCGGCCGAGGCGCTGGCGGCGGCCGCCGGCCGCGATCTGACGCCCGTACTGGCCCGGGCCCGGCTGGTGGACGGCGAGATCGTGCTGTCCTGGCCGGGGCACGAGGAGTTCACCAAGCACGTACCGGCCGCCGGCGTCGGGCCCGGTGCGGCGTCCGGCGCGGAGAACGGGGAGGCCTCCGCATGACCGACGCGACCGCGTTGCCCGGCCGGCCCCGTGGCCAGGTGCTGACCGGGCCCGCCACCGAACGGGCCGTCAACGTCCTGGCGCCCAACGCCTCGCCGATGACCCTGGACGGGACCAACACCTGGATCCTCGCCGAGCCCGGCTCCGAGCTGGCCGTGGTCGTGGATCCGGGCCCGCTGGACGAGGGCCACCTGCGGCGCGTCGTCGACACCGCCGAGCGGGCCGGCCGGCGCGTCGCCCTGACCCTGCTGACGCACGGTCACCCCGACCACGCCGAGGGCGCCGCCCGCTTCGCCGAGCTGACCCGCACCCGGGTACGGGCGCTGGACCCGGCGCTCAGGCTGGGCGAGGAGGGGCTCGGCGCCGGGGACGTGGTCACGGCCGGCGGCCTGGAGCTGAGGGTCGTACCGACGCCCGGACACACCGCCGACTCGCTCAGTTTCCATCTGCCCGCCGACCGCGCGGTGCTCACCGGCGACACGGTGCTCGGCCGCGGTACGACCGTCGTCGCGCACCCCGACGGCCGCCTAGGCGACTACCTGGACTCGCTGCGGCGGCTCAGGTCGCTCACGGTCGACGACGGCGTGCACACGGTGCTGCCGGGGCACGGGCCGGTCCTGGAGGACGCCCAGGGGGCGGTGGAGTACTACCTGGCGCACCGGGCCAACCGCCTCGCCCAGGTGGAGACGGCGGTGGAGAACGGCTACCGGGCGCCCGCCGAGGTCGTCGCCCACGTCTACGCGGACGTGGACCGCTCGCTGTGGCCGGCGGCCGAACTGTCGGTGCGGGCGCAGCTGGACTACCTGGAGGAGCACGGGCTCATCTGACCCGCGCCCCCGCCAGGGGGACGGATCAGCGGGAGCGCTTGGCGAGCCGCTCGACGTCCAGCAGGATCACCGCGCGGGCCTCCAGGCGGAGCCAGCCGCGCTGGGCGAAGTCCGCGAGCGCCTTGTTGACCGTCTCGCGGGAGGCGCCGACCAGCTGGGCCAGCTCCTCCTGCGTCAGGTCGTGCACGACGTGGATGCCTTCCTCGGACTGCACGCCGAACCGGCGGGACAGGTCCAGCAGGGCGCGCGCCACGCGGCCCGGGACGTCCGAGAAGACCAGGTCCGACATGGCGTCGTTGGTCTTGCGCAGTCGGCGGGCGACGGCGCGCAGCAGCGCCGTGGACACCTCGGGGCGGACGCTCAGCCAGGGCTGGAGGTCGCCGTGGCCGAGGCCCAGCAGCTTCGCCTCGGTCAGCGCGGTGGCGGTCGCCGTGCGCGGGCCCGGGTCGAACAGTGCCAGTTCGCCGATCAGCTCCCCGGGGCCGACCACGGCCAGCATGTTCTCGCGCCCGTCGGGGGAGGTGCGGTGCAGCTTGACCTTGCCCTCGGTGACCACGTACATGCGGTCGCCCGGGTCCCCCTCGTGGAACAGCGAGTCACCGCGAGCGAGGGTCACCTCGCTCATGGAGGCGCGCAGCTCGGCGGCCTGCTCGTCGTCGAGCGCCGCGAAGAGCGGGTTGCGCCGCAGAACGTCGTCCACGAGTTCTCTCCTATTCGACCTGCTCAGGGGATCTTCTTCCCCCGGTGTACCAGGGGTCCGTGGTGCCCATTTTGCCGGACGGTCCAAACAGTGTGATCTGTCACAAGGATGCCGCACAGGTGTCCCGGGGTACGCGGCAGGGGTCCAATTGGGCGCCGATCCGCAGGGTCCGGGGCGGATGTCAGTGCCGGGCCGTAGGGTGGCCGGGTGTCCAAATCGCCGGTGAGAGCGCAGGCCGAGGGGGCTGGGCAGGTGGTTGTACGTCGCGATTCCGCTGTGGGCGAACAAGGCCCCGATGGCGGTAGTAAAACGACGAAAGCGATAAAGCGGTCGGCTGCGTCGGCCGCGTCATCGGCGTCGGCGGAGGGGAAGGAGGCGGTCGCCAAGAAGGCCGTCGCCAAGAAGGCCCCGGCCAAGAAGGTCGCCGCCAAGAAGGCCCCGGCCAAGAAGGTCGCCGCCAAGAAGGCCCCGGCCAAGAAGGTCGCCGCCAAGAAGGTCGGTACAAAGAAGCTCGTAGCCAAGCCCGTATCCAAGAAGCCCGTCGTCGCCCCCAAGAAGGCCACCGTCGCCGTCGGGAACCTGGCCCCGGCGAAGAGTGTCGCCGCGAAGGCGCCGCGCGAGGAGTCCCGTACCGCGCTGGTCCGCCGCGCCCGGCGGATCGACCGCGAGCTGGCCGAGGTCTACCCGTACGCCCACCCCGAGCTGGACTTCGAGAACCCCTTCCAGCTCCTGGTGGCCACGGTGCTGTCCGCCCAGACCACCGACCTGCGGGTCAACCAGACCACGCCCGGCCTCTTCGCCAAGTACCCCGCCCCGGAGGACCTGGCCGCGGCGAACCCGGAGGAGGTCGAGGAGATCCTCCG
Source organism: Streptomyces sp. JW3 (assembly GCF_052216785.1). NCBI lineage: Bacteria > Bacillati > Actinomycetota > Actinomycetes > Kitasatosporales > Streptomycetaceae > Streptomyces > Streptomyces sp. JW3. The sequence goes on from NZ_JBQOUX010000028.1 coordinate 10,898, forward strand.
CCCGACCGGTTTCTTCCGGGCCAAGACCAGGTCGGTCATCGGGCTGTCCAAGGCCCTGACGGAGGTGTTCGGCGGTGAGGTCCCGGGCCGTCTCGAGGACCTGGTCAAGCTGCCCGGCGTCGGCCGCAAGACCGCCTTCGTCGTGCTGGGCAACGCCTATGGCCGCCCCGGCATCACCGTCGACACCCACTTCCAGCGCCTGGTGCGGCGTTGGCAGTGGACCGCCGAGACCGACCCGGACAAGATCGAGGCGGCCGTCGGCGGGCTGTTCCCCAAGAGCGACTGGACCGACCTCTCGCACCACGTCATCTGGCACGGCCGCCGGATCTGCCACGCCCGCAAGCCCGCCTGCGGCGCCTGCCCCATCGCCCCGCTCTGCCCGGCGTACGGCGAGGGCGAGACGGACCCGGAGAAGGCGCGGAAGCTGCTCAAGTACGAGAAGGGCGGCTTCCCGGGGCAGCGGCTGAACCCGCCGCAGGCGTACCTGGACGCGGGTGGCAAACCGGCGCCCCCGCTGGGGCGCACCTGATGATCCGCGCCGGGACCGGACGATGACATATGCCGGGGGCCGGTCCGCGGAGCGATCCAC
>NZ_JBQOUX010000028.1:11586-75426 GCF_052216785.1 Streptomyces sp. JW3
GTATGCCGGGGGCCGGTCCGCAGGGCGATCCACGTATGCCGGGGGCCGGTCCGCAGGGCGATCCACGTATGCCGGGGGCCGGTCCGCAGGGCGATCCACGTATGCCGGGGACCGGTCCGCAGGGCGATCCACGTATGCCGGGGGCCGGTCCGCGGAGCGATCCACGCATGCCGGAGGCCGGTCCGCGGAACGATCTAGGGGATGCCGGGCGTTGGACACGACAGAACGGGGGTGGCGATGACGCGTGCGAGCGACATGCGGGAGGTCGCGCTCGACCGGTCGGGCCTGCCCGGCTGGCTGGAGCCGATGGCGCGGGCGGTGGACACGGTGCGGCCCACCGAGCTGAGCCGTTTCCTGCCCCCCGAGGACGGCGGCGGCCGGCAGTCGGCCGTCCTGGTCCTCTTCGGCGAGGGCGAGCGCGGCCCCGAGCTGCTGCTGATGGAGCGGGCCGGTTCGCTGCGCTCGCACGCCGGGCAGCCGGCCTTCCCGGGCGGCGCGCTCGACCCCGAGGACGGCGATCCGCTGGGCGACGGTCCGCTGCGCGCCGCCCTGCGCGAGGCCGAGGAGGAGACCGGCCTCGACCCGGCCGGCGTACGGCTGTTCGGGGTGCTGCCCAAGCTCTACATCCCCGTCAGCCAGTTCGTCGTCACGCCCGTACTGGCCTGGTGGCGCGAGCCCAGCCCGGTCGGGGTGGTCGACCCCGGCGAGACCGCCCGCGTGTTCACGGTCCCGGTGGCGGATCTCACCGACCCCGCCAACCGGGCCACCACCGTCCACCCCAGCGGCCATCGGGGCCCGGCGTTCCTGGTCGAATCGGCCCTGGTGTGGGGCTTCACGGCCGGCATCATCGACCGGCTGCTGCACTTCGCGGGCTGGGAGCGGCCCTGGGACCGCACCCGGCAGGTGCCGCTGGACTGGCGCGCATGACAGGGTGGTCGCCGTGCCGTGATCACCTGGGGGGCATGCCGCCCGGGGGCTGCGGCCGGGCTGCGGCGGGTGGAACGACGAGGCGAGGCTAGAAGCGGTGAACGTGCTGGACATCCTGTTGCTGGTCGCCGCTGTCTGGTTCGCGATCGTCGGCTACCGGCAGGGCTTCGTCGTCGGCATCCTGTCGGTGATCGGTTTCCTCGGCGGCGGACTCGTCGCCGTGTACCTGCTGCCCGTCGTCTGGGACGCTATGACCGGCAACGCGGAGGTCAACACGACCGCCGCGGTCGTCGCGGTCGTCATCGTCATCGTCTGCGCCTCCGTCGGCCAGGCCCTGACCACCCACCTCGGCAGCAAGCTGCGCCGGCACATCACCTGGTCGCCGGCCCGCGCCCTGGACGCCACCGGCGGCGCCCTGGTCAACGTGCTGGCCATGCTGCTGGTCGCCTGGCTGATCGGCTCGGCCATCGCCGGCACCACGCTGCCCACGCTGGGCAAGGCGGTCCGCGACTCCAAGGTGCTCAGCGGGGTCGCCGCCGCGCTGCCCACCGACCAGACCACCAACTGGTTCGCGGACTTCTCCAAGGTCCTCGCGCAGAACGGCTTCCCGCAGGTCTTCAGCCCGTTCTCGAACGAGCCGATCGCCGATGTCGACCCGCCCGACCCGGCGCTCGCCAGGAGCGCGGTCGCGGTGCGCGCCCAGCGCTCCATCGTCAAGGTGATGGGGACGGCGCCCAGTTGCGGCAAGGTCCTGGAGGGCACCGGCTTCGTCTTCGGCGAGCGCCGCGTGATGACCAACGCGCACGTGGTCGGCGGCGTCGACGAGCCCACCGTCCAGATAGGCGGCGAGGGCCGCAAGTACGACGCGACGGTCGTCCTCTACGACTGGCAGCGCGACATCGCCGTACTCGACGTACCGGACCTGCGGGCACCGGTGCTGCGGTTCGCCGAGCAGGACGCGAACATCAGCGACGGCGCCATCGTGGCCGGCTTCCCGGAGAACGGCTCGTACGACGTCCGGGCGGCCCGGCTGCGCGGGCGCATCACGGCCACCGGCGCGGACATCTACCACCGCGGCACCGTCCGCCGCGACGTCTACTCGCTGTACGCGACCGTCCGTCAGGGCAACTCGGGCGGACCGCTGCTCACCACCGACGGCGAGGTCTACGGCGTGGTGTTCGCCAAGTCCCTCGACGACCCGCAGACCGGTTACGCGCTGACCGCCGACGAGATCGAGGACGACATCGCCCGCGGCCGGACCGCCAGCCAGCAGGTGGACAGCGACAGCTGCGCACTGTGAGGGCGGCGGGCCGGGCGGGGCCGGTGGCGCGGCGGGCCGGCCGACCGGCGCCCGCGGCGGCGGCGCGGTGGCGCCGGCTCAGCCGCGTGGGTGACGCAGACGTACGGAGACCCAGCGGGCGCGGCGGCGCAGGATGCGCGGGATGCCCACCCGGAGATCGGTGGCCGCCAGTTGCGGCGCCCCGCCTCGCTGGTGGGGACTCATACCGCCCGGGGAGCGGCGAGTGCGTGCTGCGTCACTGTAGTCGTGCGTCCAGCCCATACCCCGACGTCTGCCCCTGCCCCAAGGTCGATAACCGCTCCCGAGGCCCCCAATTGGCCTATGCGCCAGGCATGTGGCCGCTCGGTCACCGATCGGGTTCCGGGTCCTTCAGCCAATTGATCAGTTCGGTGGAGAAAGTGACCGGGTCTTCCTCGTGGGGGAAGTGGCCGAGCCCGTCGAACAGCCGCCAGCGGTAGGGAGCTTCGACGTACTCGCCGCTGCCGGCCGCGCTGCGGGTACGGGTCACCGGGTCGAGCGAGCCGTGCAGATGCAGCGTCGGCACCCGCACCGGCCGCTTCATCCGCCGGTTGAACTGGATGCCGTCGGGCCGGGCCAGGGAGCGCACCATCCAGCGGTACGGCTCGATCGAGCAGTGCGCCGTGGACGGGATGCACATGGCGCGGCGGTAGACCTCCACCGCGTCGTCCTCGGGCGGCCGGGGCCCGGACCACTCGCGGATCAGCTTCCCCACCAGCGCGCCGTCGTCGGCGGTCAGCTGCCGCTCCGGCACCCAGGGCCGCTGGAACCCCCAGATGTAGGAGTTGGCGCGGGTCTGCCGGGAGTCCCGCAGCATGGCCGAGCGCCAGCGGCGCGGGTGCGGCATCGAGGACACCGCGAGCCGCCGGACCAGCTTGGGACGCATCGCGGCGGCCGTCCATGCCAGATAGCCGCCCAGATCGTGGCCGACCAGCGCGGCGTCCGGCTCGCCGAGCGAGCGGATCACGCCGGTGATGTCCAGGGCGAGCCCGGCCGGATCGTAGCCGCGCGGGGTGCGGTCGCTGCCGCCGACGCCGCGCAGGTCCATGGCGACCGCGCGGAACCCCGCGTCGGCGAGCGCGCCGAGCTGGTGCCGCCAGGTCCACCAGAACTGCGGGAAGCCGTGCAGCAGCAGTACCAGCGGTCCGTCACCCAGCTCGGCGATGTGGAAGCGGGCGCCGTTGGCGGCGACGTCCCGGTGCAGCACCTGATGCCCGGGCAGGTCGAGCAGTACGGGCGAGGCGGGTTGCGCCGGGGGTGTGGCGGGATCCGTCATGAGGACGAGCGTGCCACAGCCTCGATGGCTTCGGGGGACCGGTCCTTGGCCAGCTCGGGACGCGGGTGCGGCTTGGCGTTCTGGAGCACGCCCGCCGACTGCTTCACGGAGGCGGCGACCTTCTGCGGGCCCTTGCCCTTCTTGGCCTTCTTGGCGAAGACCACGCCGATCAGCGCGAGGACGACGGCGACCAGCACGTTGGCCGCGAAGGAGAGCAGGAAGCAGAGCGCCAGGTTCCAGTGGCTCCAGGTGCGGATGCCGTACGCCAGGGCGAAGTTCAGCATCGGGAGCGAGAACACCAGCAGGGCGCCCGCCAGCGAGAACGCGCCCCCGCTGGTGGCCCCCTTCTTGACGTCCTGCTTGAGCTGCGCCTTGGCCAGCGCGATCTCGTCGTGCACGAGCGCCGACAGGTCGGTGGTCGCCGAGGCGAACAGCTGGCCGATGCTGCGTTCGGTACCGACCGGGCTGCCGTCGGGTGCGCTCATCGCGGTCTCCCTCTACTTCTGCTTCGCTGCGGACTTCGCTGCCGAACTCGTCTGCGTACGGTTCCGTCTTTTGTACCGTCTCGCTTTTGTGCCGTCTCGTCAGATCATGCCGGACGGTCGCCCTGCTCGCCTGCCCCGCCCGTCACTTCGGCAAGCCGCGTGGCCTCCCGCTCCCGGGCGATCCGCTGGGCGATCCGGCGGTGTTCGGCGGCCTTGTGCTCGTAACGGGCGGCCATCCGCAGGTGGTACGCCGGGTCGTCCTGCTCGTAGACGTCGGGTACGCCGCTCTCGTCCTCGTCGCGCTCCTCCGCCTCGTACAGCGTCCGGTACTTGGCGTTGCGGATCCGCAGCAGCACCGTGGCCAGCAGGGCCGCGATGACCGAGCCGGTCAGTACGGCGGCCTTGACCTCGCCGGTCAGTACGGTGTCGCCCTCGAAGGCCAGCTCGCCGATGAGCAGGGAGACGGTGAAGCCGATGCCGGCCAGGGTGGCCACCGCGAACACGTCCGCCCACGCCAGGTCGTCGCTGAGCGAGGCCCGGGTGAAGCGGGCGGTGAGCCAGGTGCCGCCGAAGATGCCGAGCGTCTTGCCGACGACGAGACCGAGCACGACACCGAGCGTCTCCGGCCTGCTGAACACGTCGCCAAGGGCCCCGCCCGAGAGGGAGACACCTGCGCTGAACAGCGCGAACACCGGCACCGCCAGCCCCGCCGACAGCGGCCGTACGAGGTGTTCGACGCGCTCGCCCGGGGAGCGCTCCTCGCCCTCTTGGCGGTGGCAGCGCAGCATCAGGCCCATCGCGACGCCGGCGATGGTGGCGTGGATGCCGCTGTTGTACATCAGCGCCCAGATGACGAGGCCGAGCGGGACGTACACGTACCAGCCGCGTACGCCCTTGCGGAGCAGGAACCAGAAGACGGCGAGGCCGACGACCGCGCCGCCGAGGGCGGCGAAGTTCAGGGAGTCGGTGAAGAAGACCGCGATGATCAGGATGGCGAACAGGTCGTCGACGACGGCGAGGGTGAGCAGGAAGGCGCGCAGCGCGCTGGGCAGCGAGGTGCCGATGACGGCGAGCACGGCCAGTGCGAAGGCGATGTCGGTGGCGGTGGGCACCGCCCAGCCGGCCAGCGAGCCGCCGCCGGCCGTGTTGGTGAGGGTGTAGACCAGCGCGGGGGCGGCCATGCCGCACAGCGCGGCCACCACCGGCAGCGCGGCGGCCTTCGGGTCCTTCAGGTCTCCGGCGACCAGCTCGCGCTTCAGCTCGATGCCGGCGACGAAGAAGAAGACGGCCAGCAGTCCGTCGGCGGCCCAGTGCGCGATCGACAGGTCCAGGCCGAGGGCGGTGGGGCCGAGGTGGAAGTGGCTGACGCTCTCGTAGCTGTGGCCGAAGGCCGGTACGTTCGCCCAGATCAGCGCCGTGATCGCGGCGACCAGCAGCAGGACTCCGCCGACGGTCTCGGTGCGCAGCGCGTCCGCGAGGTAGGTCCGCTCCGGGAAGGAGAGCCGGCCGAGAAGCTTGCGGGGCGTGGACACAGTGAGGGGCCTTCCGGTCGGTGAACAAGTCGGTGAGCAGCACGAATCGTGTGCCGACCAGACTTCCCGGCGCCCCATTTGGATCTTGTGTGGTTGTTGGCCTGTGCGGTTGTTGATCTTGTGTGGTTCTTGACCTTCTTCTTACCTTACCGGTGGGGGCGCCCGGTGCGCGCCGGGCGCCCCCAGCGTGCTCAGTCCTCGCTCGGCGCGGCCGGCAGCTTGGTCTGGATCAGGTCCATGACCGTGGAGTCGGTGAGCGTGGTCACGTCACCGAGCTGCCGGTTCTCCGCCACGTCGCGCAGCAGCCGGCGCATGATCTTGCCGGACCGGGTCTTGGGCAGCTCGGCCACCGGCAGGATCCGCTTGGGCTTGGCGATCGGGCCGAGCGTGGCACCGACGTGGTCGCGGAGCTGTCCGACCAGTTCCGCCGTCTCCGCCGCCGTGCCGCGCAGGATGACGAAGGCGACGATGGCCTGGCCGGTGGTCTCGTCGGCGGCGCCCACCACGGCCGCCTCGGCGACCGAGGGGTGGGAGACGAGGGCGGACTCGACCTCGGTGGTGGAGATGTTGTGCCCGGAGACCAGCATCACGTCGTCGACCCGGCCGAGCAGCCAGATGTCGCCGTCGTCGTCCTTCTTGGCGCCGTCCCCGGCGAAGTACTTGCCCTCGAACCGGGACCAGTACGTGTCCAGGAAGCGCTGGTCGTCGCCCCAGATGGTGCGCAGCATCGACGGCCACGGCTCGGTGAGGACCAGGTAACCGCCGCCGCCGTTCGGCACCTCGTTCGCCTCGTCGTCGACGACGGTCGCGCAGATGCCGGGCAGCGCGCGCTGGGCGGAGCCGGGCTTGGCCTCGGTGACGCCCGGCAGCGGGGAGATCATCATCGCGCCGGTCTCGGTCTGCCACCAGGTGTCGACGACGGGGGTGGTGTCCGCGCCGATGTTCTTGCGGTACCAGACCCACGCCTCGGGGTTGATCGGCTCGCCGACCGAGCCCAGCACCCGCAGGCTGCTCAGGTCGAACTTGGCGGGGATGTCGTCGCCCCACTTCATGAACGTCCGGATCGCGGTGGGCGCGGTGTAGAGGATCGTCACGCCGTACTTCTGCACGATCTCCCAGAACCGGCCCTGGTGCGGGGTGTCCGGCGTGCCCTCGTACATGACCTGGGTGGCGCCGTTGGCGAGTGGCCCGTAGACGATGTACGAGTGCCCGGTGACCCAGCCGACGTCGGCGGTGCACCAGTAGACGTCGGTCTCCGGCTTGAGGTCGAAGACCGCCCAGTGGGTGTACGCCGTCTGGGTCAGATAGCCGCCGGAGGTGTGCAGGATGCCCTTGGGCTTCCCCGTCGTACCGGACGTGTACAGGATGAACAGCGGGTGCTCGGCGTCGAACGCCTCCGGCGTGTGCTCGGCGGACTGCCGGTCGACGGTCTCGTGCCACCACTTGTCGCGCGCGTCGTGCCAGGCGACGTCCTGGCCGGTGCGGCGGACGACGAGGACGTGCTCCACGTTCCCGGCGCGCTCGACGGCCTCGTCGACGGCGGGCTTGAGCGCGGAGGGCTTGCCGCGCCGGTAGCCGCCGTCGGAGGTGATGACCACGCGCGCGTCGGCGTCCTGGATGCGGGTGGCGAGCGCGTCCGCCGAGAAGCCGCCGAAGACCACCGAGTGGGCGGCGCCGATCCGGGCGCAGGCCAGCATCGCGATCGCCGTCTCGGGGATCATCGGCATGTAGACGGCGACCCGGTCGCCCTTCCGCACGCCCAGCTCCAGCAGGGCGTTGGCGGCCTTGGAGACCTCGTCCTTCAGCTCGGCGTAGGTGATCGCGCGGCTGTCGCCGGGCTCGCCCTCGAAGTGGATGGCGACCCGGTCGCCGTGCCCGGCCTCCACGTGCCGGTCCACGCAGTTGTACGCGACGTTCAGCTCGCCGTCCTTGAACCACTTGGCGAACGGCGGGTTCGACCAGTCCAGCGTCTCGGTCGGCTCCTTCGCCCAGCTCAGCCGGCGGGCCTGCGCGGCCCAGAAGCCGAGCCGGTCAGCCTTGGCCTGGTCGTACGCCTGCGCCGTGACGTTGGCGTGCGCGGCCAGGTCGGCGGGCGGCGCGAACCTGCGCTCTTCGCGCAGCAGGTTGGCCAAGGAGTCATTGCTCACGACATCTCCCTTTCCCAGGGTTGTCCGTTGTGTCCCAGGCCACAGCTCATCAGACCGTACGGTCCGGTGACAAGGGTCGACGGACAATTGGTGTAGACCTGTTGGGACCGTTGGCCCTGTTGGGCCGGTTGACCTCCGTGGGGGCGGCTGACCCCGTGGGGGTGACCCCGTGGGCTGGCCGGCCCCGTGGGGCCCGGTCGGCCCGTGAGGCGGCTGGTCCCGTAGGGCTGGCTGGCCCGTGGGGCCCGGTCGACCCCGTGAGGGTGGCTGGCCCCGTGGGGCTGGCCGGTCCCTGGGGTCCGGTGGGCCCCGTTGGACCTGCCGGCCCGTTGGGACTGCCGGCCCGTTGGACCTGCCGATCCCGTTGGGGCTGCCGCCGGAGCGGGTCTCGCTCCGGCGGTCGGCGGTCCGGCGGCACCGGGGTCGTCCCTGTTCACGGACGCGGGGCGGCCGAAGTTCAGCCTTTCCCGCTTTCCACAGGTCACACCGGCCGGTCAGACGGGCTGGTCGTCCGCTTCCCGGACGAGCTCGAAGACCGGCCGGCCCTCGCGCTCGGTGAGCAGGTACGACTGGGCCTCGCCCACGTGGAAGTACATGCCGTGCAGTTCCAGCGTGCCCTCCCGCAGGGCGCGGGCGACCGAGTCGTGGGCCCGCAGATGGGTCAGTTGCTGGACCACGTTGGTCAGTCCGAGCCGCTCGACCGCGTCGGCGGGCCGGCGTCCGGCCAGCGGCGCCCAGTCGCCGTCGTCGTCGGTCATCCGCTCCAGACTCGGCCGGCCGTGCCGCAGCCAGCGCTTCAGCGGGGTGTGCGCGCCCTTGGGTTCGCTGCTGAGCAGGGCCTGCATCGCGCCGCACCCGGAGTGCCCGCACACCGTGATGGACCGCACCCTCAGTACGTCCACCGCGTACTCGATCGCGGCGGCCACCGAGTCGTCGCCGCTCTCCGCGCCGGGCAGCGGCACCAGGTTGCCCACGTTGCGGACCACGAAGAGGTCACCGGGGCCGCTGGAGGTAATCATCGAGGTGACCAGCCGGGAGTCGGCGCAGGTCAGGAAGAGTTGCGAGGGCTGCTGTCCTTCGCGGGCCAGCCGGGCCAGCTCGCCGCGGACCAGGGGGGCCGTGTTCCGCTGGAAGGCGTTGATGCCGCGGGCCAGATCGCGTCCGCTCTCCCGCCCGTCCGGCTGCCCGGCGCGCTCCGGCAGGTCGCCGGAGAGGGACGCGGGCCGCGGCCGGTCGCACTGGTGGTTGCGCCAGGCTGTCCAGGGGCGGCAGCGGCAGTTCTCCGACTCCGGCTCGGAGATGCGGGTGCCGGGCCGGCGGCCGGTGATGTCGATGGAGCCGCCCCGCGCGGTGTGCGTCTTCTGCCAGTCCTGGAGCGTCTCGTAGGCGGCGTGGTCCATGAACGAGCCGTCCAGCTCCACCACGACGTCCACCCCTTGCGGGACGAGGTGCAGGGCGCGGCTGAGCCGGGGCACCGCCAGGAAGGTCAACTGGCCGCGAACATGGACGTGATGGACTCCTTCTCTCTCGTCGTGGGTGATGCGGGTGCGGGTCAGGCGGTGCAGGGCGACACCGACCGCGACGGCGATGCCCAGCGCGACGCCCTCCAGGACGCCGAAGAACACCACGCCGGCGGTGGTGACCGCGTAGACCAGCACCTCACGGTGGCGGGTGACCGTGCGGATGTGGTTCAGCGACACCATCTGGATGCCGACGGCCATGACCAGGGCGGCGAGCGCGGCGAGCGGGATCAGCTCCAGGACCGGGACCAGCAGCAGCGCGGCGATCACTACGAGAACGCCGTGCAGCATCGTGGAGTTCCGGCTCACCGCACCCGCGTTGACGTTCGCCGTGCTGCGGACGGCGACGCCGGCGATGGGCAGTCCGCCGAGTGCGCCGGAGACGATGTTGGACGCGCCCTGGCCGAGCAGTTCGCGGTCGAGGTGGGAGCGTCCGACCCGGCCGGTCAGGTCCTCCCGGGCGGCGACCAGCTTGTCCACGGCGACCGCGCCGAGCAGCGACTGCACGCTGCACACCAGGGTGATGGTGAGGACGGCGGCGACCAGGCCGAGCACCGGGCCGTCGGGCAGCGCGGCCAGCGCGTGGCTGTTCCAGGACGGCAGGTCGACCATGGGCAGTCGGAGCCCGACGAGGGCGGCGACGGCGCTGGCCCCGGCGACGGCGACGAGCGCGGCCGGGACGGTGCGCAGCACCTTGCCGACCCGGCCTGGAATCCGGGGCCACATGAGCAGCAGGGCGAGGGTCAGCGCGCTCACCGACACGTCGGCGGCGTGCAGACCGGCCAACTGGGCGGGCAGCGCCTTCAGGTTGTCGGGGACGGAGCTCTGCGGGGTGCCGCCCAGGACGATGTGCAGCTGGGCGACGGCGATGGTGACGCCGATGCCGGCCAGCATGCCGTGCACGATGGCGGGGCTGACGGCGAGCGCGGTGCGGGCCACCCGCAGGCAGCCGAGGCCGAGTTGGGCGAGCCCGGCGAGGACGGTGATGGCGCAGGTCGTGCGCCATCCGTACTGCTGGATGAGGTCGGCGGTGACCACCGTCAGGCCGGCGGCCGGGCCGCTGACCTGGAGCGGGCAGCCGCCCAGCCAGCCGCCGACGACGCCGCCCACCGCGGCGGCGACGAGGCCGGCCTGGAGCGGGGCGCCGGTGGCGAGGGCGATGCCCAGGGACAGCGGCAGGGCGATCAGGAAGACCGCGATCGAGGCCGACACGTCGGCGCCGGCGATACGGAAGCGGCGCGGGCCCTTCGGCGGGCTGTGCGGCGGATGAACGTGCTTGGGACTGGCCGAGTCGGCACGGGTGGGAACGCAGGCTGACATGTTTTCCCGTCTCCTCCGGGGCTGCGCGGTCGCGTGGCATGGGGGGTCCCGCTCGGGGCGGGGTCGGTCGCGGCCGTGGGTCACGGCGTACAGCGGCGGGATGCCTCAGCGCCGAAATGCTCGCGCCGAGTAAATGGATCGTAATGCAAAGTAAAGGCCAGGAATAGTTTTTACCCTCATATGGAGTAATGAACCGCTCGTAGGGGTGAATGGAGCATTTGATCGGCTTGTCGTATTAATTCTTTCTCGATTCCGTGCGAGCTTGACCGCGCTGACGGCTCGGCCCGGCACAGCACCCGACATCGCCGTCATCGGCGTTGGCCCGAGAGAAGGAAGAAGGTGGGCGGAATGGCCGCCACCCACAGGATCGCCGCGGGCACCGTGATCGCCGCGGTCTGCGCCGCGTCGCTCGCCGGCTGCGGCACCGACGACGCCGGTGGAGGCGCGCACGGCCCCAAGGCCAAGCAGGCTCCGGCTCCGAAGAACGCGGTCCGGCTGATCGGCGACGGCTCCACCGCCTACACCGGTGCGCAGCCGCGCCTGCCCAGACCCGAGCGGCTCGAGCCCGGCCAGAAACCGCCCCAGTTCGTGGTGTTCTCCTGGGACGGCGCGGGCGAGGACAGCCAGAAGCTGTTCTCCCACTTCCGCGCGGTGGCCAAGAAGAACAACGCGACGATGACGTACTTCCTCAGCGGCGTGTACCTGCTGCCGGAGGAGAAGCGGGACCAGTACCGGCCGCCGCAGCACTCGCCGGGCCGCTCCGACATCGGCTTCGGCGACGCGCAGGGCATCGCCGACACCGTCGAGCAGTTGCGGCTGGCCTGGCGGGAGGGCAACGAGATCGGCACCCACTTCAACGGTCACTTCTGCGGCGCCGACGGCGGGGTCGGCGAGTGGTCGGTCGAGGAGTGGAAGGACGAGATCCGCCAGGCGAAACGGTTCGTCAAGACCTGGAAGAGCAACACCGGGTCGGCGCAGGCCGCGCCGCTGCCCTTCGACTACGACAAGGAGCTGATCGGCGCCCGCACGCCCTGCCTGGAGGGCCAGAAGAACTTCACCAGGGCCGCCGCCGAGCTGGGCTTCCGCTACGACAGCAGCGGCGTCAACAACCAGGTCTGGCCCAAGAAGAAGAACGGCCTGTGGGACCTGTCCATGCAGCTGGTGCCCTTCCCCGGGCACTCCTACGAACAGCTCACCATGGACTACAACTTCATGGTCAACCAGTCCGGCACCACCACCCAGGGCGACCCCGCGATGCACGAGTACTGGGGCGACCAGATGCGCGACGGCCTCCTCAAGGGCTTCGAGCGTGCCTACGACGGCAACCGCGCGCCGCTGATCATCGGCAACCACTTCGAGTCCTGGAACGGCGGCACGTACATGCGCGCCGTGCAGGAGGTCGTAGAGGAGGTGTGCACCAAGAAGGACGTGCGCTGCGTCTCCTTCCGGCAGCTCGCCGACTGGCTGGACGCACAGGACCCGGGGACGCTGCGCAAGCTGCGCGACCTGGAGGTGGGCGAGGCGCCGAAGAAGGGCTGGGCGTCCTACCTGTCGGCCGCCCCGGCACCGGCCCCCAAGGGCGTACCGGGGGCTCCGGCGGAGAAGCGGTAGCCGGGGCGGGGCTCCCTGGGGCTCCCGGTGGGGAGGCTGTAGCCGTACCGTGGCCCGTGGCCCGTGGCCCGTGGCCGTGGCCGTGGCCGTAGCCGTAGCCGTCGGTGGCCGGTTCCCGGGGCACGGCGGGCGCGTAGGGTCGTACTCATGAGTACGACAGGTGCGACCGCCGAGTCCGACCCGCTGGCGGCCCTGGGCGCACTGCCCGGCGCGGCCGAGTCCGTGGAGTCCGTGCGCAAGGCCGTGGACCGGGTCTACGGCCACCGGATCATGCGACGCCGCAGCAACGAGATCACCTCCGAGGCGGCGCTGCGCGGCGCGCGCGGCTCGGCGGCGCTGTCCGGGGCCGACTGGGCCCTGGAAGAGGTGCGCCGGCGCTCCGACTTCAGCGGCGACGGCGAGGCGCGCACGGTCGGCGCGGCGCTGCGGCTGACCGCGGAGGCGGGACAACTGCTGTCCGTCTGGCGCCAGTCGCCGCTGCGGGTGCTGGCCCGGCTGCATCTGGTGGCGGCGGCCGACCAGACCGAGTACGTGGGACGCCCCCGGCAGGCGGGGGAGCCGGTCGACGAGCCGCTGGTGGAGCTGCCGCTGCCGGGTGCCGAGGAGGCGCACGGCCGGCTGGAGGGGCTCGCCGGGCTGATCGTCGCGGGCGGCTCCGCGCCGGCCCTGGTGACGGCCGCCGTGGTGCACGGCGAGCTGCTCGCGCTGCGCCCGTTCGCCTCCCGCAACGGCCTGGTCGCGCGCGCGGCCGAACGGATCGTCCTGGTCGGCAGCGGCCTGGACCCCAAGTCGGTCTGCCCCGCCGAGGTCGGGTACGCCGAGCTGGGCCGGGCGGCGTATCTGGCGGCCCTGGACGGATATGTCTCCGGAACGGCCGAGGGCGTGGCCGCCTGGATCGAGCACTGCGGCAAGGCGGTCGTGCTGGGAGCGCGGGAGTCGACGGCCGTGTGCGAGGCGCTTCAGCGCGGGGCGGCGTAAGTCGCGGCGGTACGGGATCCGTACCGCCGCTGGCACGCTCACCGGGTTACCAAGCGTCCTCGATGTGTTGCCCATCAGGTCGGGAACTTCGCCCGTCACCTGGTGCGGCTGGCCCGTAATCGACGGGTCGACGTCGCGTGGGTGCTCGGTGACCATGCTCGGTCCGTGGGGCCATATGCGTTATTAAGGTGATCCTCTCGGATGTCCTTGGTCTCGCGGGCCGTTGAGTCCTTTGTACTCCAGGCGGGGGGCAAGCGGAAGTGGTGCCCACACTTCTTTACTTTTAGGTTCAAATTAACTTTTCGTCTCAAACGAGACAGGTGGGGCGGCTGCGGCGGCCCCAGGGTTCGGGGCCCGGGTCCTGGCCGGGTCAGGCCACGGTCGCGCGGCGGCGGCTGGCGTACCAGACGAGCCCCGCCGTGGCCGCCGCGGCCCCTATCGCGGCGGCGGCGACCAGCGCCGGCCGGGGCGGTACGGAGAACCCGGGGATGCGCTGCTTGAGCCGGACCGGCCGGTGGAAGTCGAGGATCGGCCACTCGCGCGCGAGTGCCTCACGGCGCAGCGCGCGGTCCGGATTCACCGCGTGCGGATGGCCGACCGCCTCCAGCATCGGCAGGTCGGTGGCCGAGTCGCTGTAGGCGTAGCAGCGGGCCAGGTCGTACCCCTCGGAGGCGGCCAGCTCACGGATCGCCTCGGCCTTCGTCGGCCCGTACGCGTAGTACTCCACCTCGCCGGTGAAGCACCCGTCGTCGCCCACCACCATGCGGGTGGCCACCACCCGGTCGGCGCCGAGGAGCTCACCGACCGGCTCGACGACCTCGGCGCCCGACGTGGAGACGATCACGACGTCCCGGCCGGCCGTGTGGTGCTCCTCGATCAGGGAGGCGGCCTCGTCGTAGATGATCGGGTCGATCAGGTCGTGCAGCGTCCCGGCGACGAGTTCCTTGACCTGCTCGACGTTCCAGCCGCGGCAGAGCGCGGACAGGTACGCGCGCATCCGCTCCATCTGGTCGTGGTCGGCGCCGCCCGCGAGGAAGACGAACTGGGCATATGCGGTCCGCATGACAGCCCTGCGGTTGATCAGGCCGCCTTGGTAGAACGACTTGCTGAACGTCAGTGTGCTCGACTTCGCAATGACCGTCTTGTCCAGGTCAAAGAAGGCCGCCGTGCGGGCGAACGAGTGAGGTGACGAGTGGGTCGGCGAGTGGTTTTCCACGCCCCGAGCATAGGCGCACCCCATTCGGCGTATCGTGGGGCGTGTGGGTTTGCCTGAGAAGGCTCTCGGGTACACCATGGAAGTCACGGATCGTTCGCGACCGTGCTAACCCGGTCCGACTCCTCCCCCCCCGAGTCGGCCGTGGAGACGACCCCCGCTCTCCCCCCCGGCGGGGGTCGTCGCATGTCCGGATGGGTTTTCGCGCGGACCGCGGGCCCCGGACGCCGCTCTTTCCCGATCATCATCGCCTCTTCTCCGTGATCGCTCACTGTCACTGTGGGTAGCTGCCGGACTGCTCTGCGACAGTCTTGCGCAGTCGCTCGCGAAGCGCACGGGTCTCACCGGTATGGGTGACGGCGATATTCACAATCGTCGAGTTGTCCACAGTTATCGACCAAGATCCACACGATTTCCCGGATCACTGCACCGTGATTCCAACGCGTCCCGGCCGCGCCGAGTTCACGGCGGCTTCGGTTTGTCGGACGCGGGCCGCCGGTTTCCGTCGGCCACTCAAATGAAGGCCGGTCGCCGGTTCTTCACACGTTTGGGAATCGCGGGGTCCTGGCGGCCGCGCGAGACGCCTAGGGCCTTCGGGGCGCCCAGGACGTCCAGGATGACTGAGGGGGACGTACACCATGACCGGAACCGTCACGCACGATCCGCCGCCCGCCGCCGCAGGACGGCAGAGCGGACCGCTGATCGTCACCGAGGACCCCGACCTGCTCGACGACCTGCTGCGGCTGTGCGCGGCGGCGGGCGCCACCCCCGAGGTGCATCCCTCGGTGCCCGCGCGGCGGGGCGGCTGGGAGGCCGCGCCGCTCGTCCTGGTGGGCGACGACGCCGCGCACCGGCTGCGGGGAGCGCCCCGCAGACGCCAAGTGGTGCTGGTCGGCCGCGACCAGGACGACCCCGGTGTGTGGCGGCGGGCCGTCGAGATCGGCGCCGACCACGTCCTGATGCTGCCCGACGGCGAACAGTGGCTGGTCGACCGTATCGCCGACGTCGCCGAGGGCGTCGGCCGGCCCGCGCTCACCGTGGGCGTCATCGGCGGCCGGGGCGGCGCCGGAGCCTCCACCCTGGCCTGCGCGCTCGCCGTCACCGCCGCGCGGGAGGGGCTGCGCACTTTGCTGGTGGACGCCGACCCCCTGGGCGGCGGACTCGACGTGCTGCTGGGCGGCGAGACCACCGAGGGACTGCGCTGGCCCGCGTTCGCCGCCTCGCGCGGCCGGGTCGGCGGCGGCGCCCTGGAGGAGTCACTGCCCGCACTGCACTCCCTGCGAGTGCTCAGCTGGGACCGCGGCGACTGCGTCGCGGTCCCTCCCCAGGCGGTCCGCGCGGTGCTCGCCGCGGCCCGGCGCCGGGGCGGAGCGGTCGTCGTCGACCTGCCGCGCCGGATCGACGACGGGGTGGCCGAGGTCCTCGCCCAGCTCGACCTCGGGCTGCTCGTCGTCCCGGCCGAACTGCGGGCGGTCGCGGCGGCCGGCCGGATCGCCTCCGCCGTCGGCATGGTCCTGCGCGACCTGCGGGTCGCGGTGCGCGGCCCGTCCGCGCCCGGACTCGACGACCGGGAGGTGGCGCGACTGCTCGGACTGCCGCTGGCCGGCGAGGTGCCCGTGGAGCCCGGACTGCCGCGCGCCACCGAGGGCGGACAGCCACCGGGCGCCGCCGCCCGCGGACCGCTGGCCCGCTTCTGCCGGGAGTTCTGGGAGCGGGCGCTGACGGAGACGAGGACCGGATGACGGCGGCGGGCGGTCTTGGCGGAAGGGGCGGTGCAGGCGGCGGGGAACGGGAGCCTCTGGAGCCGCTCGGACGAGGGGGTGGCGCAGTGCGCGGGCGCTCCGGGCAGAGCGCCGGCGGGGGCGTGCCGGTGGGGCTGCTCGACGGGGTGCGGCGCCGGCTCGCCGAGAGCGGGGCGGAGCCGACACCCGCGCACGTGGCGCAGGCCCTGCGCGCGCAGGGGCGGGTGCTCGGTGACGCCGAGATCCTCGGTGCCGCCGAACGGCTGCGGTCCGAACTCGTCGGCAGCGGACCTCTGGAGCCGCTGCTCACCGACCCGTCGGTGACCGACGTACTGGTGTCCGCTCCGGACCGGGTCTGGGTGGACCGGGGCGGCGGACTGGAGCTGACCTCCGTGTCCTTCCCGGACGCCGGGGCGGTACGGCGGCTCGCCCAGCGGCTCGCCACCGTCGCCGGACGCCGCCTCGACGACGCCCGGCCCTGGGTGGACGCCCGGCTGCCCGACGGGACCCGGCTGCACGCGGTACTGCCCCCGGTCGCCGTCGGCTGCGCCTGCCTGTCGCTGCGGGTGGTGCGTCCGCGCGCGTTCACCCTCGACGAGCTGGTCGCCGCGGGGACGGTGCCGCCGGGCGGCGACCGGGTACTGCGGGCACTGCTGGACGCCCGGCTGTCCTTCCTGGTCAGCGGCGGTACCGGCAGCGGCAAGACGACGCTGCTGAGCGCCTTGCTCGGACTGGTCGGCAGCGGGGAGCGGATCGTGCTCGCCGAGGACTCGGCGGAACTGCGGCCGGACCATCCGCACGTCGTACGCCTGGAGGCCAGAGCGGCCAACCAGGAGGGCGCCGGCCTGGTGACGCTGGAGGACCTGGTGCGCCAGGCGCTGCGGATGCGACCGGACCGGCTGGTCGTCGGCGAGGTACGGGGACCCGAGGTGGTCGCCCTGCTGGCGGCTCTCAATACCGGACATGAGGGCGGCTGCGGCACGGTCCACGCCAACGCCGCGGCGGACGTCCCGGCCCGGCTGGAGGCGCTCGGCACGGCCGCCGGACTCGACCGGGCCGCCCTGCACAGCCAGGTGGCCGCCGCCCTGTCGGTACTGCTGCACCTCGTACGCGACCGGACCGGACGGCGGCGGATCGCGGAGGTACGAGTGCTGGAGCGGGACCCGTCGGGGCTGGTGCGGACGGTGCCGGCGCTGCGGTGGGGCGAGCGGGCGTTCGTGCGGGAGCGGGGGTGGGAGCGGCTGAGGGGGCTGCTGACGGGTGACGGGGGTGGTGCGGGTGCTGGGGGTGAGTGAGCTGTCGACCGGGGCGGCCCTGCTGTGCCTCGGGGGCGCGGTGTGGCTGGTCGGTGGGCGGCACTCCGGGGTCCGGCGGGCCCGGCTGCTGTTCGCGGGCGGCGGGGCGGTCGGGACCGGGCCACCGGGGACCGGCCGGTTGACGGCAGGCGCCGCGCGGGTGACCGAGGAGCTGCGCCGGCTCCGTGGACGGCTGCGGGCCGAGTGGTGGTCACCGGTGGCTGGGCTGGTGCTGGCGGTGCTGGGGGCGTCGGTGCTGCCGCTCGTCGTGGCGGCGGCCGGGGTTCCGGTACTGCGCCGGGCCCGACTGGCCGGACAGGCGCGACGTACCCGGGAGCGGCGGCAGGACGCGGTGATCGGGCTGTGCGCGTTCCTCGCGGGCGAGGTACGGGCGGGCCGGCAGCCGGGTGAGGCGCTGCTGTGCGCCGCCCGGGAGTCCGGCGGGCTCGGCGACGGGCAGCCGACGGTGCTGGCGGCGGCCCGGTTCGGCGGGGACGTGCCGGGCGCGCTCGCCACGGCGGCGCGGCAGCCCGGCGCCGAAGGGCTGCGAGGGCTCGCCGCCTGCTGGCGGGTCGCCGTCGACCAGGGCGCCGGCCTGGCCACCGGACTGGACCGGCTGGCGGGGGCGCTGCGCGCCGAACGGGACAGCCGGGCCGATCTGCGCGCCCAGTTGGCCGGTGCCCGCGCCACCGCCGCGATGCTGGCCGGCCTGCCGGCCCTGGGCCTGCTGTTCGGGGTGGCCCTCGGGGCCGATCCGCTGCGCGTCCTGCTGCACAGCGGGGCGGGACTGGGCTGTCTGCTGGCCGGCGGGGCGCTGGAGGGGCTCGGCATGTGGTGGGTGAGCCGGATCGTACGGCGAGCGGAGGCGGAGGCATGAACCAGAACCTTGTCCACAGCCTGGGGGTGGTCCTGGGGACACTGCTGCTCGCCGGCCGGCTGGTGCGGTGGGCGTGCGCCGCCCGGCTCGAACGGAGGGCACGGCGCCGGCTCGCCGCGCTGCTGCCGCCGCGGCTTCCGGAACTCGCGGGGTGTCCTGAGCTCCCGGCACCTGCGCGTCGGACACGCGGCGATGTACTCGCCCGGCGGTTCCGTGTCTGGCTGCCCCTGGCGGGGACAGTGGGCGCGGGGTGGGCGTTGGTCGGCGGCGTCACGGGTGTCCTGGTGGGAGCGGCCGTCGCGGCCGGGCTGCGGCAGTGGCAGCGGCGGCGGCCCGCCGAGGGGGCGGCCACCCGGCGCGGCGGCGCGGCGGCGGCCCGGCAACTGCCTTTGGCGGCGGATCTGCTGGCGGCCTGCATCGCGGCGGGGGCCGGCCCGGTGGCCGCTGCCCGGGCCGTCGGGGGCGCCCTCGGCGGACCGGTCGGCGACGCGCTGGCCCGCGGTGCGGCCGAGGTCCGGCTGGGCGGCGAACCGGGCGGTGCGTGGCGGGAGTTGGCCGCGATCCAGGGAGCGGCGCCGCTGGCGCGCCTGCTGGAACGGGCCGACGTGTCCGGACTGCCCGCGGCCGGCCCGGTCGCGCACCTCGCCGAACAGACCCGCGCGGACCGGGCCCGGACCACCACGGCACGGGCCCGACGCGCGGCCGTCGCGGTCACCGCACCGGTGGGCCTGTGCTTCCTGCCCGCGTTCATCGCGGTGGGCGTACTGCCGGTGGTGATCGGCCTGGCGGGCGGGGTGCTGGGAGGGGGTGGTGGATGAGGAGGAGATGCCACAAGAGGCACAGAAGGCAGTGAAGTGAGTGAAGGCAGCGAAGCGAGTGAAACCCACGGGGGTCGGAATGTGTCGAATGGTTCGGGCGCGGCTGCGTGCCCTGGTGTGCAGGATGCGCGCGATGGACTGGACGGGCTCAACCGCGCGGCGGGACGGCGGAATGGTCACCTCGGAGTACGCGATGGGCATCGTGGCGGCGGTGGCGTTCGCGGTGGTCCTCTACAAGGTGGTGACCGGCGGAGTGGTCGGCGGTGAGCTGGAACGCATCGTGAAGCAGGCGCTCGATGCGCGGATGTGAGAGGAACGCGAGCCGCCGGGCCGACGGGGGTTTCGTGACCGCCGAGTCGGCCGTGGTGCTCCCGGTGCTGGTGATGTTCGCCATGGCGCTGGTGTGGGGGCTGCTGGTGGTGGCCGCGCAGATCCAGTGTGTGGACGCGGCCCGCACCGGGGCCCGCGCGGCGGCCCGGCAGGACCCGGCCGACGCGGTCGTCGAGGTCACCCGGGCGGCGGCGCCGGACGGCGCGGAGGTCACGGTCGGCCGGGATGCGGACCGGGTCCGGGTGGTCGTCGTGGCGAGACCGCCGGTGCTGAGCGGGCTGCCGTTCGAGGTGCGGGAGGAGGCCGTGGCCTCGGTGGAGCGGACGGTGGGGGCGGGGCCGTGAGGGGCGTGACAGTGCAGGGCGCGGCGGCGAGGGACGCGGTGGTCCGTGGCGTGGCCCGAGCCCGGCGGGGCGCACCCGGGCGAGCGGCCCCCCGCCCATACTCCGACCGGGGTTCCGCCACCGTCTGGAGCGTCGGTGTCATCACGGTCCTGTGCGTGGTCTTCGGCGCGGTCCTGGCCCTGGGGCAGGCGGTCGTGGCCCGGCACCGGGCGGCCGGCGGCGCCGACCTCGCGGCACTGGCGGCCGCGGACCACTGGGCGGCGGGCGGCGACGGGGCGTGCTCCAGAGCGGACCGGGTGGCTCGGGCGCAGGGGACGCGGATCGTGCGGTGCGTGCTCACCGGGCAGGTGTCCGACGTGACGGCCGCGTCGGGACGGGGACCGTTCGCGGCGGAGGTCAGGGCCCGTGCGGGTCCGGCGGAACCGGAGCCGGTCCCTCCGACGGTGCCTCCGCCTCCTGCGGTGCCCCCGACCCCGGAGCCACCGCCGCCTCCTCGGGAGCCCCCCGCAGCAGCACCGTGAGCAGCCGTACCGCGCCCCTCTTGTGCAGTGGGTCGTTGCCGTTGCCGCACTTGGGGGACTGGATGCAGGACGGGCAGCCGGCGTCGCACTCGCAGGAGGCGATGGCCTCGAGGGTCGCGGTGAGCCACTCGCGGGCCGTGTGGAAGGCGCGCTCGGCGAAGCCCGCGCCGCCGGGATGACCGTCGTAGACGAAGACCGTGGGAAGGAGGGTGTCCGGGTGGAGGGGGATCGAGACGCCGCCGATGTCCCAGCGGTCGCAGGTCGCGAAGAGCGGCAGCATGCCGATCGAGGCGTGCTCGGCGGCGTGCAGGGCGCCGCCGAGGATCTCCGGGTTGATCCGGGCGGCGTCGAGCTGGTCCTCGGTGACCGTCCACCACACGGCGCGGGTGCGCAGCGTACGAGGCGGGAGATCGAGTCTGGACTCGCCGAGGACCTCGCCGGTGATCAGCCGGCGGCGCAGGAAGGAGACCACCTGGTTGGTGACCTCGACGGAGCCGTAGCACAGCCGGCCGTCCCCCCAGGGGACCTCGACATCGGTCTCCAGGACGGAGATGGCGGTGGTGTCGCGGGCCACCGTCGAATACGGCGGACTGGCCTGCTCGACCAGGGCGACGGAGTCCTCCAGGTCCAGCGACCGCACCAGATACGTGCGGCCCTGGTGCAGGTGGACCGCGCCCTCGTGGACCGTGGTGTGGGCCGCGCCGGCGTCGACCGTGCCCAGCAGCCGGCCGGTGCCCTCCTCGACGACCTGGACCGGGCGCCCGTTCTCGCCGCGGATGTCGGTGAGGTCGGCGGCCCGTTCGCGGCGGGTCCAGTGCCAGGCCCGGGTCCGGCGCCGGAGCAGTTTCGCGGCCTCCAGCTGCGGCAGCAGTTCCTCGCACGCGGGACCGAACAGCTTCAGGTCCTCCTCCGTCAGCGGCAGCTCGGCCGCCGCCGCGCACAGGTGCGGGGCGAGCACGTACGGGTTGTCGGGGTCGAGGACGGTGGACTCGACGGGCTGGTCGAAGAGGGCCTCGGGGTGGTGGACGAGGAAGGTGTCCAGCGGGTCGTCACGGGCGACCAGGACGGCCAGCGCCCCCTGCCCGGACCGGCCCGCCCGCCCCGCCTGCTGCCACAGCGAGGCACGGGTGCCCGGATAGCCGGCGATCACCACGGCGTCCAGGCCGGAGATGTCGACGCCGAGTTCCAGGGCGTTGGTCGCCGCGAGCCCGAGGAGTTCGCCGGAGTGCAGGGCGCGTTCGAGGGCGCGGCGCTCCTCGGGGAGGTAGCCGCCGCGGTACGCCGCGACCCGTCGGGGCAGTGACCGGTCCACCTCGGCGAGGCGTTCCTGGGCGATGACGGAGATCAGTTCGGCACCGCGCCGGGAGCGGACGAAGGCGATGGAGCGCAGGCCCTGCACGGTGAGGTCGGTGAGAAGGTCGGCGGCCTCGGCGGTGGCGGTGCGGCGGACGGGCGCGCCCTTCTCGCCCTCCAGTTCGGTGAGCGGCGGCTCCCAGAGGGCGAACACCAGTTCACCACGGGGTGAGGCGTCGTCTGCGACCTCCACCACCGGCAGTCCGGTGAGCCGCCGGGCGGCCGTCGCGGGCTCGGCGGCGGTGGCGGAGGCCAGCAGGAAGACGGGCGAGGAGCCGTAGCGGGCGCACAGCCGCCGCAGCCGGCGCAGCACCTGGGCGACGTGCGAGCCGAACACGCCGCGGTAGGTGTGGCATTCGTCGATGACGACGTACTTCAGTGCTTTGAGGAAGGAGGACCAGCGGGGGTGGGAGGGCAGGATGCCGCGGTGCAGCATGTCCGGATTGGTGAGGACGAAGGTGGCGTACTGGCGAATCCATTCGCGCTCTTCGAACGGAGTGTCGCCGTCGTGGACGGCGGCGCGCACGGCGGTTCCGAGAGGTTGTGAAAGTTCCTTCACCGCCCGGCACTGGTCGGCGGCGAGGGCCTTGGTCGGGGCCAGGTAGAGGGCGGTGGCACCGCGGCCGTTCGGCGCCTCGGAGCCGTCCAGGAGGGTCGAGAGGACCGGCACGAGATAGGCCAGGGACTTGCCGGAGGCGGTGCCGGTGGCCACCACCACCGAGTCGCCGTCGAGGGCGTGCTCGACCACGCGTGCCTGGTGGGCCCAGGGGTGTTCGATGCCCGCGGACCGCACCGCGGCGAGCACTTCGGGGCGAATCCCGTCCGGCCAGCGGGCATGGCGGCCCGCGCGCGGGGGCAAGTGCTCCGTATGAGTGATGCGCGAAGCCCGGTCCCGCCCCGCGGCGAGCCGGCCCAGGACCGCGCCCGGATCCAGCCGGTCGTCCAGCCGGGAGACGGGGTCCGTCGGGGGTCGATCGGATCGGTGATTCTTGGCCATCGGCACCGAGTCTGTCACTGGCGTGACGGACAATGGGACCAAGGCGTCGTGCACGCCTGCCGGTAAGTGATTGAATGCCATCGCGGCTGGCGAACCGTCCAGGGGGATCAAGCCGAGGTAACCCCGAGGGGCGACCGCTCGATAGCAAGGTGCTGGAGGATCCGTGGACCTGTCCCTGTCGACCCGTACCGTCGGCGATCGTACGGTCGTCGAGGTCGGTGGCGAAATTGACGTATACACCGCGCCCAAGCTGCGCGAGCAGCTGGTCGAGCTGGTGAACGACGGGAGTTTTCACCTCGTCGTCGACATGGAGGGCGTGGACTTCCTCGACTCCACCGGACTCGGCGTGCTGGTCGGCGGCCTGAAGCGGGTGCGCGCCCACGAGGGCTCGCTGCGCCTGGTCTGCAACCAGGAGCGCATTCTGAAGATTTTCCGCATCACCGGCCTCACCAAGGTGTTCCCGATTCACACCTCGGTCGAGGAAGCGGTAGCGGCCACCGACTGACGACGACCGCCGTCCCGGGCCCTGGGGTCCGGGACGGCGCAGAGTTGAAGCAGAGTTGAATCAGGGGGCCGGGCTTTCGGCGGCCCGGTCCCTCGACAGCACGCCCGTAGTTCCGAGGGGGATGCATGGCCACCGTTGAGCTCCGCTTCAGCGCGCTGCCCGAGCACGTCCGGACCGCCCGGCTGGTGGCGGCCGCGGTGGCGCGCAGGGCCGGAGTGGACGAGGCCGTCCTCGACGAGGTCAGGCTCGCCGTCGGCGAGGCCTGCACCCGGGCCGTCGGACTGCACCAGAACAGTGGCATCACGGCGCCCGTCAAGGTGTCGCTGACCGATGAGGAGAAACAGTTCTCCATCGAGGTCGGCGACGAGGCGCCGCACACGGCCGGCGGCGGTGCGTCCGGCGCGGTCGGTGACGACCCGGAGGCCGAGGAGGACGAGATGGGCCTCGCGGTCATCAGCGGGCTCGTCGACGACGTGGAGGTCAAGGCCGGCCCGGACGGCGGACTGATCCGCATGACCTGGCCGACCACCCCGCCCCCCATGCTGCCGCCCCTGGCCTGACCCGCCGCCACCGCCTACCTGAAGGGCCCTACCACGTAGGGCCCTTTGCCATGTGCGGAAGACGAGGTCGGCGCCTACAGTGAGAATATCGATCACGCGGAATTGATCTGCCACCGGATCTTTCCACCGGATCTTTCCACCGGATCTCTCCGATGGATCTCTCCGGTGGATCTTTCTGTCTGATCTTTCCGTCGTCGGCTTTATGGATCTCCCGTCCGGTCGAGTCAATGCGTCAAAGGCGTTACGCTTTTCCGCTTGACGGGCCGAATACTTTTGTCATGCACTGTTTAGATCAGGTTCCGGTATCTAGAATCCGTCCACATCTTGAGCTCAGCCCAAGCGTCAAGGAGGACGAATGGCGGAGCTTTCCACCTCACATCAGTTGGCCGCCGTACTGACCGACGGCAACCGTCTGCTCGTCGCCGTCATCGCCGTTGTGGCCCTTGCGGCTCTGGTGGTCGCGGGCGTCCTGGTGCGCCAGGTGCTCGCGGCCGGCGAAGGCACCGACAGCATGAAGAAGATCGCCGCCGCCGTCCAGGAGGGCGCCAACGCCTATCTGGCCCGGCAGTTGCGCACGCTCGCGGTATTCGCCGCCGTAGTGTTCTTCCTGCTCCTGCTGCTGCCCGCGGACGACTGGAATCAGCGGGCCGGACGTTCGATCTTCTTTCTGGTCGGCGCGGCGTTCTCGGCGGCCACCGGCTATATCGGCATGTGGCTCGCCGTGCGCAGCAATGTGCGGGTCGCCGCGGCGGCCCGGGAAGCGACACCGGCGCCGGGTGAACCGAAAAAGGATCTCACCCTGGTCTCGCACAAAGCGATGAAGATCGCATTTCGCACGGGCGGCGTCGTCGGCATGTTCACGGTGGGGCTCGGCCTGCTCGGCGCCTCCTGCGTGGTGCTGGTGTACGCGGCCAACGCGCCGAAGGTCCTGGAGGGCTTCGGGCTCGGCGCGGCCCTGATCGCGATGTTCATGAGGGTCGGCGGCGGCATCTTCACCAAGGCCGCCGACGTCGGCGCCGACCTGGTCGGCAAGGTCGAGAAAGGCATCCCGGAGGACGATCCGCGCAACGCCGCGACCATCGCCGACAACGTGGGCGACAACGTCGGCGACTGCGCGGGCATGGCCGCCGACCTCTTCGAGTCGTACGCCGTGACCCTGGTCGCCGCGCTGATCCTCGGCAAGGTGGCCTTCGGCGACGCGGGGCTGGCGTTCCCGCTGCTGGTGCCGGCCATCGGGGTGGTCACCGCCATGCTCGGCATCTTCGCGGTGGCGCCGCGGCGCAGCGACCGCAGCGGGATGAGCGCGATCAACCGGGGTTTCTTCCTCTCCGCGGTGATCTCGCTGGTGCTGGTGGCGGTGGCCGTCTTCGTCTACCTGCCCGGGAAGTACGCCGATCTCGACGGCGTCACCGACGCGGCCATCGCCGGCAAGGACGGCGACCCGCGGATCCTCGCGCTCGTCGCGGTGGCGATCGGCATCGTGCTCGCCGCGCTGATCCAGCAGCTCACCGGCTACTTCACCGAGACCACCCGACGCCCCGTCCGGGACATCGGCAAGACCTCGCTGACCGGCCCGGCCACGGTCGTCCTGGCCGGTATCTCCATCGGCCTGGAGTCCGCCGTCTACACCGCCCTGCTGATCGGCCTCGGCGTCTACGGGGCCTTCCTGCTCGGCGGCGCCTCGATCATGCTGGCGCTGTTCGCGGTGGCGCTGGCCGGCACCGGACTGCTCACCACGGTCGGTGTGATCGTCGCCATGGACACCTTCGGGCCGGTCTCCGACAACGCGCAGGGCATCGCCGAGATGTCCGGCGACGTCGAGGGCGAGGGCGCGCAGGTCCTCACCGACCTGGACGCCGTCGGCAACACCACCAAGGCCATCACCAAGGGCATCGCCATCGCCACCGCCGTGCTCGCGGCGGCGGCGCTCTTCGGGTCGTACCGGGACGCCATCACCACCGGCGCGCGGGACGTGGGAGAACAGCTCAGCGGGGCGGGTGCGCCGATGAGCCTGATGATGGACATCTCCCAGCCCAACAACCTGGTCGGGCTGATCGCGGGCGCGGCGGTCGTCTTCCTCTTCTCCGGACTGGCCATCAACGCCGTGTCGCGGTCGGCGGGCGCGGTGGTCTTCGAGGTGCGGCGGCAGTTCCGGGAGAAACCCGGGATCATGAACTACACGGAGACCCCGGAGTACGGCAAGGTCGTCGACATCTGCACCCGGGACGCCCTGCGCGAACTCGCCACGCCCGGGCTGCTGGCCGTGCTGGCGCCGATCTTCATCGGGTTCACCCTCGGCGTGGGCGCGCTCGGGGCGTTCCTGGCGGGCGCCATCGGCGCGGGCACCCTGATGGCGGTGTTCCTCGCCAACTCCGGCGGTGCCTGGGACAACGCCAAGAAGCTCGTCGAGGACGGCCACCACGGCGGCAAGGGCAGCGAGGCGCACGCCGCCACAGTCATCGGCGACACGGTCGGCGACCCCTTCAAGGACACCGCCGGCCCCGCCATCAACCCGCTGCTGAAGGTGATGAACCTGGTCGCGCTGCTCATCGCGCCGGCCGTGATCAAGTTCTCGTACGGTCCGGACGAGAACGTCGGCGTCCGGGTGCTGGTCGCGGTGGTCGCCTTCCTGGTCATCGCCGGCGCGGTGTTCGTCTCCAAGCGGCGCGGCATCGCCATGGGAGACGAGGACGACGGCGACCGGGAGCCCGAAGCGGCGGACCGGGCGGCGGTTTCGTAGCCGGCCGGAGTCACAGCTCGTCAGGACGCGGGCGGACGGGGCGTATTGACGCACCGGCCGCCCGCGTCGTGCGCACGTGCGCCCCCTCACCAGCATCTCCGTGAAGCTTTCGTGAGCCTTCTCTCGCCTGGTGCAAATGGCTGCATTAGCGGTCGTATCGGATGTTGGTCACGCGGTTGTCGCCCAGATGGCGTGTAAGTTCCGGGGCCGAGAGCCATGGAAGGGACCAATCCGGTGAACAAGAAGCTCGCGGCCGCGCTGTCCGGCGGTGCGGTACTGGTACTGGCGCTGACGGGATGCGGCGGCGACGACAACAGCGACAAGCTGAACTCCTGGGCCAAGCAGGTCTGCGAGGGCGTACAGCCGCAGGCGAAGAAGATCGAGGCCGCCAACGCCGCGATCCAGAAGCAGACCTCGGACAGCAGCCGGCCGGCCGACGTGCAGGAGACCGACGCCCAGGCGTTCCAGGACATGTCGAACGCCTACAAGGCGATGGGCACGGCCGTGCAGAAGGCCGGCGCGCCGGACGTCGAGGACGGCGAGAAGAAGCAGAAGGCCGCGGTCACCGAGCTGAACCAGCTGTCGACGTCGTACGCCTCCCTGAAGAAGCAGGTCGAGGAGCTGGACACCAAGGACCAGGCGAAGTTCGCCGACGGCCTCAAGGACGTCGCCACCGAGCTGAACAAGCTCAGCCAGAGCGGCAACGACGCCCTCAAGGCGCTGGAGGAGGGCGACGTCGGCCAGGCGATGGCCAAGCAGGCCAGCTGCAAGTCGGCCTCGGCGCCGGCCTCCGCGACGACCAGCTGAGGCCCGCCGGCGAGCGGGCGGCGCCGCGATGGGGGCGTGAGCAGGCGGTGGCGCCGCGATGGGGGCGTGGGCAGGGGGGCGGCGCCGCGATGGAGGCGTGAGCAGGCCGCGGCGCGGTGAGGGCGTGAGCACAGGCGGCGGTGGACGCGATGAGGGCCACAATGGGGACGTGAGTAACGCCGACGCCCTCGCCCCGCTGCCCGCACCCGACCGCCCCGACGTCGCCGCCCGGCTCCGCGACGCCCTGCTCGGAGCCTCGTACACCGCCGACGGACTGCTGGAACTGCTCGGCGCCCCCGCCTACGCGGCGCTCTCCCGCAGCGAGACCGTGCCCGCGCTGCGCGCCACCCGCGGCGACACGCCGCTGGAGCTGCTGGTCCGGCTCTTCCTGCTCCAGCAACCGGTGCCGCACGCGCGCGTGGCGCGGATCCTGCCCGTCGGCGACTGCCTGGACAGCGGCTGGCTGACGCGGGCCGGCGCCGACGAGGTGGCCGCCACCGTCGACGTACGGCCCTACGGCGGGCCCGCCGGCGAGGACTGGTTCATCGTGTCCGACCTGGGCTGCGCGGTCGGCGGCGCGGGCGGCATCGGCAGCCGCGCGGAGGGCGTCGTGCTCGGCGTCGGCGGCGCGTCCACGACGCTGGCCGGACTCACCGTCCGGACGCCCGTCGCCGCCGCCCTCGACCTCGGCACCGGTTCCGGCATCCAGGCGCTGCACGCCTCCCGGCACGCCACGCGGGTGACCGCCACCGACGTCAACCCGCGCGCCCTGCACATCACCGGCCTGACCCTCGCGCTGTCCGGGGTGCCCGTCGCCGACCTGCGCGAAGGCTCGCTGTTCGAGCCGGTGCGCCAGGACGAGCGGTACGACCTGATCGTCTCCAACCCGCCGTTCGTCATCTCGCCGGGCGCCCGGCTGACGTACCGGGACGGCGGGATGGGCGGGGACGATCTGTGCCGCACGCTCGTTCAGGAGGCGGGGGAACGGCTGACCGCCGGCGGGTTCGCGCAGTTCCTCGCCAACTGGCAGCACGTGGAGGGGGAGGAATGGACGGACCGGCTGCGCTCCTGGGTGCCGCGCGGCTGCGACGCGTGGATCGTCCAGCGCGAGGTGCAGGACATCAACCAGTACGCCGAGCTGTGGCTGCGGGACGCGGGCGACCACCGTGACGACACGGCCGCCTACCAGGCGCGGTACGACGCCTGGCTGGACGAGTTCGAGGCGCGCAAGGTGCGGGCCGTCGGCTTCGGCTGGATCACACTGCGCCGCAGCGACGCCGCCGAACCCTCGGTCGTCGTCGAGGAATGGCCGCATCCGGTCGAACAGCCGCTCGGGGAGACGGTCCGGGCGCACTTCGAGCGGATCGACTACCTGCGGGCCCATGATGACGCGGCCCTGCTGGAGGCGAGCTTCACGCTGGCCGGCGAGGTGGTCCAGGAACAGGTCGGGCTGCCCGGCGCCGAGGACCCGGAGCACGTCGTGCTGCGCCAGAACCGCGGCATGCGCCGGGCCACCCGGGTCGACACGGTCGCCGCCGGGTTCGCCGGCGTCTGCGACGGCACGATGAGCGCCGGCCGCATTCTGGACGCGATCGCCCAACTGCTGGCCGAGGACCCGGTACTGCTCCGGGACCGCACGCCCGCGCAGATCCGGCTGCTGGTGGAGCAGGGGTTCATCGAACCGGTGGTGTGAGGTCGGTCGGGCGGTAACTGATGCCGTGCGGCCGGGAGGTAACCGGTGGCGTGCGGCCGGGAGGTAACCGGTGGCGTGCGGCCGGGAGGTAACCGGTGGCGTGCGGCCGGGAGATAACCGGTGGCGCGAGGTCCGGAGGTAACCGGTGGCATGAGGCCGGAGGTAACCGGTGGCATGAGGCCGGGGGCAACCGGTGGCATGAGGCCGGGGGCAACCGGTGGCGTGCCGCCGCGACGGGCACGAGCGAGCCAGGAATCCGGTGCCGCCGGACGGCAGGACGCCGCGAGAGCGGGTGTCGCCGCGAGGCGTCCCGTCGACCCCCTGTTCACCTCGGCTTCGCCTGGCCGCCGCCCGCGCGTGTCAGCCTCCGTGAGGCGTGGTAGTCGCGGACGGAAAACAAGGGGCACGGGAGCCATGGAACGTGGGCCGGCGATCTTCACAGGCGTGGTGTTCGTCCTGTTCGGAGGCGGCCTGCTGGCGTGGACCGCGACCCAGCTGCGCTACCGGCGGCCGGTCGCCCAGGGTGTGAGCCCCGTCGCATCGGCGACCGTCGCGAGCGTCGCCGCCGTGCTCGCGCTGGCGGTCGGCGGCTGGTGTCTGACGCAGGTCTGAGACACCTCCCGGCCACCTCTGAGCGACGCGTCCGACCGCCTCTGAGCGGCGCGTCCGACGCACCCCTCCGTCACCTCTGAGCGGCGGATTCCAAGGGTCGCGGACGCCGCCCGGGGCGTAACCGAAAGGTCGCGCTCCGGATACGTCCGAGGAAGCCCGTGGGCACTCCGGGCGGCAGGAAGAGGGTTAGTCGGGTTACCGTTCGAGTGGCCGTTGCGGGCTTTTCCCGTTTGACACGGGGGCGGGAGGTACCGTCACACTCCGCAGCGTCACGAGCGAACAAAGAAGCAGGACCCGACCCCGGGACCCGTGCTGGGACCCTGCCCGGGTCAGTCCCCAGCGTCGACCGGAGAGAAGAGCGAAGTTGTCCCCGACCAGCGAGACCGCAAAGGGCGGCCGCCGACTCGTCATCGTCGAGTCGCCTGCCAAGGCGAAGACGATCAAGGGCTACCTCGGCCCCGGCTACGTCGTCGAAGCGAGCGTCGGGCACATCCGCGACCTTCCCAACGGCGCCGCCGAGGTGCCGGAGAAGTACACCGGTGAGGTGCGCCGCCTCGGGGTGGACGTCGACCACGACTTCGCGCCCGTCTACGTGGTCAACGCCGACAAGAAGGCCCAGGTCAAGAAGCTCAAGGACCTGCTGAAGGACTCCGACGAACTCTTCCTCGCCACCGATGAGGACCGCGAGGGCGAGGCCATCGCCTGGCACCTCCAGGAAGTCCTCAAGCCGAAGATCCCGGTCAAGCGCATGGTGTTCCACGAGATCACCAAGGACGCGATCCGGGACGCCGTCGCCAACCCGCGCCAGCTCAATCAGAAGCTCGTCGACGCCCAGGAGACCCGCCGCATCCTCGACCGCCTCTACGGCTACGAGGTCTCGCCGGTGCTGTGGAAGAAGGTCATGCCGCGGCTGTCGGCGGGCCGCGTCCAGTCGGTGGCCACCCGGCTCGTGGTCGAGCGGGAACGCGAGCGCATCGCCTTCCGTTCAGCTGAGTACTGGGACCTGACCGGCACCTTCGGGACGGGCCGGGCCGGGGACGCGAGCGACCCGTCCTCGCTCGTCGCCCGCCTCCAGAGTGTCGACGGCAGGCGGGTCGCGCAGGGCCGCGACTTCGACTCCCTGGGACAACTCAAGAGCGCGAACATCCTCCACCTCGACGAGGCGAACGCCCGCGCGCTCGCCGCCGCCCTGGAGAACACCGCCTTCTCCGTCCGCTCGGTCGAGTCCAAGCCGTACCGCCGCTCGCCGTACGCCCCGTTCCGTACCACCACGCTTCAGCAGGAGGCTTCGCGGAAGCTGGGCTTCGGCGCGAAGGCCACCATGCAGGTCGCGCAGAAGCTGTACGAGAACGGCTACATCACCTACATGCGTACGGACTCCACGACCCTGAGCGACACGGCGGTCAAGGCCGCCCGCGCCCAGGTCACGCAGCTGTACGGCGCCGACTACCTGCCGCCGCAGCCGCGCACGTACGCCGGGAAGGTCAAGAACGCCCAGGAGGCGCACGAGGCGATCCGACCCTCGGGCGACCGTTTCCGCACGCCGGCGGAGACCGGTCTGACCGGTGACCAGTTCAAGCTGTACGAACTGATCTGGAAGCGGACCGTCGCCTCCCAGATGAAGGACGCGACGGGCAACTCCGTCACCGTCAAGATCGGCGGCACCGCGGCCGACGGCCGGGACGTCGAGTTCAGCGCGTCCGGCAAGACGATCACCTTCCACGGCTTCCTCAAGGCGTACGTCGAAGGCGCCGACGACCCCAACGCGGAGCTGGACGACCGCGAGCGCCGGCTGCCGCAGGTGACCGAGGGCGACCCGCTGAGCGCCCAGGAGCTCACCGTCGACGGGCACGCCACCAAGCCTCCGGCCCGCTACACCGAGGCGTCGCTGGTCAAGGAGCTGGAGGAGCGCGAGATCGGCCGCCCGTCGACGTACGCGTCGATCATCGGCACGATCCTCGACCGCGGCTACGTCTTCAAGAAGGGCACCGCGCTCGTCCCGTCCTTCCTCTCCTTCGCCGTGGTCAACCTCCTGGAGAAGCACTTCGGGCGGCTCGTCGACTACGACTTCACCGCCAGGATGGAGGACGACCTCGACGCCATCGCCCGCGGCGAGGCCCAGGCCGTGCCGTGGCTGCGCCGCTTCTACTTCGGTGAGGGCAGCGTGTCCGGCGGGGCGGCCGAGGCCGGCAACGGCGACGGCGACCACCTCGGCGGCCTCAAGGAGCTGGTGACCGACCTGGGCGCGATCGACGCCCGCGAGGTCTCCTCGTTCCCGGTCGGCAACGACATCGTGCTGCGCGTCGGGCGCTACGGCCCGTACATCGAGCGCGGCGAGAAGGACTCCGAGAACCACCAGCGGGCCGACGTGCCCGAGGACCTGGCCCCCGACGAGCTGTCGGTGGAACTCGCGGAGGAACTGCTCGCCAAGCCGAGCGGCGACTTCGAGCTGGGCACCGACCCGGCCACCGGGCACACCATCGTCGCCAAGGACGGCCGGTACGGCCCGTACGTCACCGAAGTGCTCCCCGAGGGCACCCCGAAGACCGGCAAGAACGCGGTCAAGCCGCGCACCGCCTCCCTCTTCAAGTCGATGGCGCTGGACACGGTGACGCTGGACGACGCCCTGAAGCTGATGTCGCTGCCGCGGGTCGTCGGCACCGACGCCGAGGGCGTGGAGATCACCGCGCAGAACGGTCGCTACGGCCCGTACCTGAAGAAGGGCACCGACTCGCGGTCCCTGACCTCCGAGGACCAGCTCTTCACCATCACGCTGGACGAGGCGCTGGCGATCTACGCCCAGCCCAAGCAGCGCGGCCGGGCCGCGGCCAAGCCGCCGCTGAAGGAGCTGGGCACCGACCCGATCAGCGAGCAGCCGGTCGTGGTCAAGGACGGCCGGTTCGGGCCGTACGTCACCGACGGGGAGACCAACGCGACGCTGCGCTCCGGCGACAGCGTCGAGGAGATCACCCCGGAGCGCGGCTTCGAACTGCTCGCCGAGAAGCGGGCCAAGGGGCCCGCCAAGAAGACGGCGAAGAAGGCGCCCGCCAAGAAGACGGCCGCGAAGAAGGCCCCGGCGAAGAAGACGGCCACCGCCAAGAAGACCGCCGCGAAGAAGACGACCGCGAAGACCACGGCCGCGAAGACCACGGCCACCGCGGCCAAGAAGACGGCCACCGCGAAGAAGGCGACCGCGGCCAAGGGCGCCGAGGACTGAGGGCGCCCCGCGTCGGTTTCGCCGCGTCGGATGTCCCACCCCGGTTTTCCTGCGTCTTTCCTACGTCTTTCCTACGTCGGGTTTCCCACGTCGGGTTTCCCACGGCGGCTGAAGTTCTCGCTTCGCGAAACGAACGCCCCGGCATCGATTCGGTGTCGGGGCGCGCGTACGTTCGACGGGGGAGGCGGTGCTGTCGGTGGCTCCCGATAGGCTGAACGCATGACGCGAGCCGAGCAGCCCACGGCCCCACACCCGGCCCCCGACGACGCGCTGGTGGCGGACTCCCGAGAGCGCGCCGTCCGTGCCCTGCTGCGCCGGCCGCAGTTGCGCCGGTTGTGGAGCGCCCATCTGGTGGGCGGCGTCGGCGACACGCTCGCCCTGCTGGTCCTGGTGCTGCTGGCCGTTCAGGCGGCCATCTCGGTGGGCTCGTTCGGCGGCGGCTACCGGGGCGTGGCGTTCGCAGTGGCGACCGTTTTCGCGGTGCGCATCCTGGCGACGCTGCTGTTCGGCGCCGTCCTGCTCGGACCGCTCACCTCGCTCACGTCGCAGGACGGACCGCTGGACCGCCGCTGGACGATGGTCGGCGCGGACGGACTGCGCGCGGCGCTGCTGATCGTCGCGCCGCTGTGGATCGACTGGACGCCGGACGACTCCCTCGCCGCCCTCCTGGTGACCGTCTTCGTGGTCGGCGTCGCCGAGCGCTTCTGGACGGTGTGCCGGGAGAGCGCGGCCCCCGCACTGCTGCCGGCGCCGCCCCTGGAGGGCGCGACGGTACGCCCGCTGCCGGACCACATGGACGCGCTGCGCCGGCTGTCGCTGCGTACCGGCTTCGTGGCGGTGCCGCTCGCGGCGCTGGCGCTGGTCGTCGCCGGGCTGCTGAACAACCTGCTGGGCGCCGGCATCGACTGGTTCGCGCAGCACCAGGCGGCCCTCGCCTCGTACGTGGCGGCCGGACTGTTCGCCGCGTCCGTGTCGGTGGTGTCCTTCCTGGACCTGCCCGACACGCGCACCCCGCGCGCGCGGTCGCCGCTGGAGGGGCTGCGCCGCCCGCGGAGCGGCCCGTCCGCCGACAAGGGCCGCACCGGAGTGCTGCCGCTGCTGGTGCTGGCCTGCGTGGCGGTGGCCGGCGCGGTGGCCACCGCGGTCGCCGTGGCCGTGCTGCACGCCAAGGACCTGGGCGGCGGACCGGTGCTGTACGGGCTGATGGTGGCCGTGCTGACCGGCGGCGTGGTCGTCGGCATCCGCACGGCTCCCGCGCTGCTGCCGTCGCTGTCCCGGCGGCGGCTGCTGGCCCTGGTGATCGCCTTCCAGGGGATCGCGCTGCTGGTGGCCGGGCTGGTCCCGGACGGCACCACCGTGCTGCTGCTCCTGGCGCTGGCCGGGGCCTGCGCGGGCGTGGCGGCCAATGTCGGACACGCCCTGCTCGACCAGGAGACCGAGGAGGCGCGCCGGGCGCGGACCACCGAGCACCTGCACGCGTGCGTGCGGTTCGTCGTGGCGCTCGCCGTGGTGATCGCCCCCCTGGTGGCCGCGGGCATCGGACCGCACCGGCTGGAGAACGGCAGGTTCGTCTTCGCGCACGGTGGCGCGGCGTTCACGCTGATGCTGGTCGGCGCGCTGCTGCTGCCGGTGGCGGCGCTGGTGCTGGCCAAGGTCGACGACCGCGCCGGGGTGCCGCTGCGGCACGACCTGCGCGACGCGCTGCTCGGCGGCGACGACCCGGTCCAGGCGCCCGCCGGGAGCGGGTTCTTCATCGCCCTGGAGGGCGGCGACGGCGCCGGGAAGTCCACCCAGGCCGAGGCGCTCGCCGAGTGGATCCGCGGCAAGGGGCACGAGGTCGTGCTCACCCGGGAGCCGGGCGCGACGCCGGTCGGCAAGCGGCTGCGCTCCATCCTGCTGGACGTCTCCAGCGCCGGACTGTCGCACCGCGCGGAGGCGCTGCTGTACGCCGCCGACCGCGCGGAGCACGTCGACACGGTGGTCCGGCCCGCGCTGGAGCGCGGCGCCGTCGTGATCTCCGACCGGTACATCGACTCCTCGGTCGCCTACCAGGGCGCGGGCCGCGACCTGTCCCCGACCGAGATCGCCCGCATCAACCGCTGGGCGACCAACGGGCTGGTCCCGCACCTGACCGTGCTGCTGGACGTCGCGCCGGAGGCCGCCCGCGAGCGGTTCACCGAGGCGCCCGACCGGCTGGAGTCGGAGCCTGCCGAGTTCCACGCGCGCGTACGGGCCGGTTTCCTGACCCTGGCCGCCGCCGACCCCGGGCGGTACCTGGTGGTCGACGCAGGCCAGGAGCCGGAGGCCGTCACCACCGCCGTACGGCACCGGCTCGACCGGGTGCTGCCGCTGTCCGAGGCCGAGATCAAGGCCCAGGA
The DNA here is from genome assembly GCF_052216785.1 of Streptomyces sp. JW3. Classification (NCBI taxonomy): domain Bacteria; kingdom Bacillati; phylum Actinomycetota; class Actinomycetes; order Kitasatosporales; family Streptomycetaceae; genus Streptomyces; species Streptomyces sp. JW3. The sequence goes on from NZ_JBQOUX010000028.1 coordinate 46,703, forward strand.
GGAAGCGCGCCGCAAGGCGGAGGAAGAGGCACGCCGCAAGGCCGAGGAGGAAGCCGCGCGCAAGGCCGAGGAAGAGCGGCTGGAGCGGGAGCGCCTCGCGGAGCTGGAGCGGCTGCGCAAGGAGGAGGAAGAACGCAAGCAGCGCGAGCTGGAGGAGGCACAGCGGCGCGAGGCCGAACGGCAGGCGGAGGAGGCCCGGCAGCGGGCCGAGGAAGCGCGCCGCAAGGCCGAGGAGGAACGGCAGCGGCTGCTCGCGGAGGAGAAGGCGCGCGCCGAGGAGGAGGCCCGCCGCAAGGCCGAGCAGGAGCGGCTGCGCAAGCAGGCCGAGGAGGAGGCGCGGCTGCGCGCCGAGGCCGAGGCCAAGCGGCTGGAGAAGCAGCGCAAGGCGGAGGAGGCGCTGCTGCGCGCCGAGGAGGCTCGCCGGGCGGCGGAGCAGGCGGCCGCGGCGGCGGCGACCGGACCGCGCCCGACGGCCCCGCCCGCGGCGGGCGCGCCCCGGCGGCAGACGCCCCCGGACGCGTCGACCGTGCCGACACCGGTGGTCACGCCGACCAACGCCTCCGGCGGCCCGGTGGAGGACACCGCGGTACTGCGGCCGGTACGGGACGAGCCGGGGGACCGGTCCGCTGCTGAGGAGCGGGGCGAGCGGATCAGTCTGTCCAAGGACGAGTACTCCGGGGAGTCCGGGGAGTCCGGGGAGTCCGGGGAGTCCGGGGCGGGTGGGGTCTCCGAGGCCGAGGTGACGGCTGAGCTGCCGATTCCATCGGTTCCGCACGCTTCCCAGAACCCGCACGCTTCCCAGAACCCGCAGGGCTCGCACGATCCGCAGGGCTCGCAGGACCCGCACGACCCGCAGGCCGCACCGGCTTCGTCGAGTGCGGCGGAGGAGACGGCGGTGCTCCCGGCGGTACGGCCGGGCGAGGCGGAGGTGACGGCGGAGCTGCCGTCGGTGGCGCCCGGCGCGGCCGACGAGACGGCCGTACTGCCGCAGGTGCGCGAGGACGGACCGGCGGACCGGGTGCCGCCGGGTTACTTCCGGGACGAGGAGCAGGACGCCGGGCGGCACCGGTCCGGCGGGGGCGAGGACCGTACGCGGGAGCTGCCCCAGGTCGACCCCGACGACATCCCGCAGGCGTCGCGCCGCCGGCCCCGGCCCGACTGGGCCGAGGAGACCCCGCTGGACGACCTGCCGTCGCTGGCGGACGAACTGCTGGGACCGCGCGAGGACGACGGCAAGGGGCGCCGGGGCAGGGGCGGCCGGGGGCGCTGACTCTCGCGCCGCCGTCCGTTGGCAGGGCCATCCGTTGGCATGGGCCGCCCGCTGTCAGTGGCCGCCCGCACAATGGGAGCGAAGAACGCAAGCGGGCGGACCGTGCACGGAAGGACGGCGTGACCCATGACCGTATGGGACGACCTGGTCGGGCAGGAGCGGGTGAGTGAGCAGCTCACCGCGGCCGCCCGGGACGCCGACGCGCTCGTCACGGCCGCCGCGGCCGACACGCCGCCGCCCGAGACGTCGAAGATGACACACGCCTGGCTGTTCACCGGGCCGCCCGGCGCGGGGGTGAGCCAGACAGCGCGGGCCTTCGCCGCCGCGCTCCAGTGCGTGAGCCCCGACCGGGCGCTGGGCGGCGTGCCCGGCTGCGGGTTCTGCGACGGCTGCCACACCGCGCTGGTGGGTACGCACGCGGATGTCAGCACGGTGGCCGCGGTGGGCGCGCAGATCCTGGTGGACGACATGCGGGACACGGTGCGCAAGTCGTTCACCTCGCCGGCCACCGGCCGCTGGCAGATCATCCTCGTAGAGGACGCCGAGCGGCTGAACGAGAAGTCGGCCAACGCCGTCCTCAAGGCCGTGGAGGAACCGGCCCCGCGCACGGTCTGGATCCTCTGCGCCCCCTCGATCGAGGACGTGCTGCCCACCATCCGCTCCCGCTGCCGCCATCTGAACCTGCGCACGCCGTCCGTCGACGCCGTCGCCGACATGCTGGTCCGGCGGGAGGGCATCGAGCCGGACGTCGCCGCTGCGGCGGCCCGCGCCACCCAGGGCCATGTCGACCGGGCCCGGCGGCTGGCCACCGACCCCGCCGCCCGCGCCCGCCGGGCCGCCGTACTGAAGCTGCCGCAGCGCGTCGAGGAGATCGGCGGCGCGCTCAAGGCCGCGCAGGAACTGGTCGACGCGGCGGGCGAGGACGCCAAGCAGGTCGCCGAGGAGGTGGACGGCAAGGAGACGGAGGAGCTGAAGGCGGCACTGGGCGCGGCACAGGGCGGCCGGATGCCGCGCGGCACGGCGGGCGTGATGAAGGACTTGGAGGACAAGCAGAAACGGCGCCGCACCCGCACCCAGCGCGACAGCCTCGACCTGGCCCTGACCGACCTCACCGCGTTCTACCGCGATGTCCTCGCCCTTCAGCTCGGTTCGCGCGTCGCCATCGCCAACGCGGACGCGGAGGACGCCCTGGAGCGGCTGGCCCGCGGCAGCGCCCCGGAGGCCACCCTCCGCCGCATCGAGGCCATCGCCGCCTGCCGCGACGCCCTGGACCGCAATGTGGCACCCCTGCTGGCCGTGGAGGCGATGACGATGGCATTGAGAGCGGGCTGAGCCGCTGAGCGGCCTGAGTGGCGGGCGGCTGCGCGGGCTCGCGAAGAGGACGGGCAACTTCGTCGGAGGGACCGGTAACTCGCCGGAGCACGGGTAACTCGTCCGGGGCACGAAGACCACGCACGGCGTTCGATCCGTCGCTGAGCGTTACGCTCGCTTGATGCACACCTGGACGCACACCTGGATGCACACAAGGCGAACTCCCCGCAGAACCCGTACCGGTCTCGTACTCCTCGCCGCCGCGCTGCTCGCCACCGCCTGCTCCTCGACGGACGCGTCGACCTCCGCGAGGTCGGCCTCGGGGGCGTCACTGGCCGCGCTGCCGCAGGCCACGCCCGCGGAGCTGGCGCCGTACTACGGGCAGAAGCTGAGCTGGCGCGACTGCGGCGTGCCCGGCTTCCAGTGCGCCACCATGAAGGCGCCGCTCGACTACGCGCACCCGGCCGAGGGGGACGTCCGGCTCGCCGTGGCCCGCAAGAAGGCGACCGGCCCGGGGCAGCGGCTGGGATCACTGCTGGTGAACCCGGGCGGCCCGGGCGGCTCGGCGGTCGGCTACCTCCAGCAGTACGCCGGGGTCGGCTACCCCGAGGAGGTCCGCGCCCGCTACGACATGGTGGCCGTCGACCCGAGAGGCGTGGCCCGCAGCGAGCCCGTGGAGTGCCTCGACGGCCCGAAGATGGACGCGTACACCCGGACCGACACCACCCCGGACGACGAGAAGGAGACCGAGCAGCTCGTCGGCGCCTACAAGACGTTCGCCGAGGGCTGCTCCACCGACGCCCCCGAACTGCTCCGGCACGTCTCGACCGCGGAGTCGGCCCGCGACATGGACCTGCTGCGCGGCGTACTGGGCGACGAGAAGCTGACGTACGTGGGGGCGTCGTACGGAACGTTCCTCGGAGCGACGTACGCGGGACTGTTCCCGGACCGGGTCGGCCGGCTCGTGCTCGACGGCGCGATGGATCCCTCCCTGCCCGCCCGGCAGCTGAACATGGAGCAGACGGCCGGCTTCGAGACCGCGTTCCAGTCCTTCGCGAAGGACTGCGTACGGCGGTCCGGCTGCCCGCTCGGCGGCAAGGGCACCACCCCCGACCAGGTGGGCAAGAACCTGAAGGCGTTCTTCGAGAAACTGGACGCCCGCCCGATCCGCACCGCCGGCACCGAGAGCCGCGAGCTCACCGAGTCACTGGCCACCACCGGCGTCATCGCGGCCATGTACGACGAGGGCGCCTGGCCCCAGCTGCGCGAGGCGCTGACGGCGGCGACGAAGAAGAACGACGCCGCCGGCCTGCTCGCCCTGTCCGACAGCTACTACGAGCGCGACCCCGACGGCTCCTACAGCAACCTGATGTCCGCCAACGCCGCCGTGAACTGCCTCGACCTCCCGGCGGCCTTCACCTCCCCGGACGAGGTCCGCGCCGCGCTCCCCGACTTCGAGAAGGCGTCCCCGGTCTTCGGTGAGGGCCTCGCCTGGGCCTCCCTGAACTGCGCGTACTGGCCGGTCCAGCCCTCGGGCGAGCCGCGCCGCATCGCCGCCGAGGGTTCCGCCCCGATCGTCGTGGTCGGCACCACCCGCGACCCGGCCACCCCCTACCGCTGGGCCGAGGCACTGGCCGCCCAGCTCTCCGCCGGCCGCTTGCTCACCTACGACGGCGACGGCCACACCGCCTACGGCCGCGGCAGCACCTGCGTCGACTCCGCGATCGACGCCTACCTGCTGCGGGGCACCGCCCCGGCGGACGGCAAGCGCTGCTCGTAACCGACCTCGCGCTCGGCCGTGCACCGGCCCCGGGTCCGTCCGGGGCCGGCCCGAGACCGGTCCGGGGCAGGTCCGGGGCAGGTACGAAGCACTCCGCGAAACTGTGTAGACTTACCGACGTCGCTGATCGCACCGTGGTGCGCAGGACACGCCGCCTTAGCTCAGATGGCCAGAGCAACGCACTCGTAATGCGTAGGTCTCGGGTTCGAATCCCGAAGGCGGCTCCACGATGAACCCCAGGTCATGCTTCTGACCTGGGGTTTCTTGTTTCGGGCGACTATGAAATCCAGGCTTATCGGGCAGCTATGGTCTACGCATCGTAATGCGTTGGTTCGCGATCGAAGACGGTGGGCGTTTCGGTTCACAGCGCCGTGACCTGGCTATTGGTCTGTACTGCCGGTCGGATCGGGTCTGTCGGGTTCGGTGTGGTGGCCGCGTGGTGGCCAAGAGTGCAGCGATGGTGCACATGGGCCTCGCTCTGCCGTGCGGTCATGGGCATGCTTGGGGCCGCCGGGTTGTGCCGTCTGGACAATCTCACGATCAACGCGCCTTCCAGCCGGGTCCGGGTTGTCAACGGGGGCCCAGCCGGGACTTGCTGGAGCCGAACTGTGCACAGAAGCCACCGCCGTAAGCCTGGGCCGGCGCCGTGTGGTTGATGACCCCGCCCGGATCCGTCCGCTGCCGAACTTCGCGCCGACGCGGGACAAGGCGAGCATGCCGTCAGCATCTGCCCGCAGCGCCTGGTGGCGGATGGAGCCGGCGGTGATGTGATGGCAGTGGCGAAGGGCTGGCTCATCCACATCGGTCACATGCGCCCTGAAGCCTGATCGTCAACAAGCTCACTCCGAGCGTCAACATCCAAAGGGCGACGGCCCTGCGGTCGCTATCGCATCGCCCACCGTTCAGGCTGCGTTTACTGTGCCTTCCTTTCTGCTTCCTTCTTCGTTTCAGTGAATTGATCAAAGAAGGCTTCATTCCCGGAATGACCTTGACGGTGAACGGTCAGGGTGCGTAAAACTTGCGCCAGTTGGGGACTTGGGGGTCACGGGGGGATGTAGTGCGACCTGTTCTGACGCGTTTCCGAAGACTGTCGCCTAGACCTTGGGTGAGTCTCCTTACCGTCCTGGCGGTGGCTGTGGGGACGCTCAATGCGATCCCTGCTTCCGCCATCTCCACCGAAGCCGCCGCTGAAGGCCAGGCTTCCCAAATGGACCTGTCCGACGGGCAGAGAGCGGCCCAGGAAGCGGTCGAGAGCGGTGAACGCGTCGAGGTGCAGAGCGAGCGCACCGAATACGCGACCACCTATGCCAACCCGGACGGTTCCACTTTTTCCCTCAGCCTGTCCACCGTGCCGGTCCGCGCCCGGCAGTCCGACGGCTCCTGGGTGGAGCCCGACGCCACGCTGGAGCGCCGCGCGGACGGCACCGTCGGCCCGCGGGCCTCCGTCGCGGACGTGTCCTTCTCCGGCGGCGGCGACGGTGCCGGCCTTGTGACCGTTGCCGAGGGCGACCGCTCCCTGACCGTCGGCTGGCCGGGCACCCTGCCCGAGCCCGCCCTCGACGGAGCGTCGGCCGTCTACCCCGAGGTGCTGCCGGGCGTGGATCTGAGGATGACCGCGACCACCGAGGGCTACCGCGAAGCGCTCGTCGTCAAGACGCCCGAGGCTGCGGCGAGCCAGGAGCTGAGGATGCTCGATTTCCCCGTGCGGGCCCAGGGGCTGACCCTGAGCCAGGGCGCGGGTGGTGGTCTGAACGCCCTCGACGACAACGGCAACGCCGTCTTCCGCGCGCCGACCGCGCGCCAGTGGGACTCCGCAGGTGACGCCGGGACGGCGGGAACTTCCGGAGAGTCCGCGATGTCCCTGACCGCGGCGGACGAACAGGTCCCCGCAGACGGCGACCACAATCCCGACCCGGCGGCGGGGCCCAGCGACGGGGACGCCTTCGCGGTGCTTCCGGTCACGGCAGACGCCGACTCCATCACCGTCCTGCCCGACACCGCCCTGCTGACCGGCGAGGACACGGTGTATCCGCTCTACATCGATCCCGACGTCTCCTGGGGTGAGTCCGAGCGCACTCTGCTCTCCTCCGACGGCGACACCTTCTACAACTTCTCCGGGGGCGACGATGGCGAGGGCGTCGGGTACTGCGGCACCTACGTCACCGGCGGCTACGCCTACGTCTGCGGGTCCGGCTACAAACAGCGCATGTACTTCGAGTTCGCGCCGACCGCCCTGCGCGGCAAGAGAGTGCTGGACGCCACGTTCCGGGTGACCGAGCGCTGGTCGATGTCGTGTACGCACACCACCGTGCAGTTGGTGCGGACCCCGAACATCTCCTCCGCGACCCGGTGGCCGGGCCCGACCAGCAACTGGGACATCATGGGCGACCGTACCGTGTCGGCCGGCCGCGGCACCGCCTGCGACCCGAGCCAGCCGGACGCGCCCATCGAGTTCAACGACGACCCGGCACAGAACTACGAGAACCTCACCAACACGGTGAAGGCCTTCGCGGCCGGGGACTTCTCCCGCCTCACGCTGATGCTGAAGGCGTACAACGAGTCGGACCCCAACGGCTGGAAACGGTTCGACGACGACGCCGTCCTCGACGTCGACTACGTGGGCGTCCCAGCCCCGCCCACCAGCCCCGGCGTCCTGTCCGGGGAGATCTCCTCATGCGAGACGGACGCGAGCGATCCCGATGTCCTGTCGGACCCCACGCCCACGCTGAGCGCCGTCGCCCAGACCCTCGCCGGCGGCGAGTCCGGGGCGAACCTGCGCACGCGTTTCTACGTGCAGAAGAAGAACAGCGACAACACCTGGAGCGTGGTCACCGAACCGGTGCGGCCGGTCAGCCCCGGCTACACGGGTGACGGCAAGAAGGTGGACGTCAGTTCGCCGGTGACGCTGGCGGACGGCGGGACATACCGGATGGCCGCCTTCACCCGTTCCTACTACAACAGCGGCAACAGCTACCTGGAGTCGAACAGCACGGTGACGACCAAGGGCTGGTGCTACTTCAAAGTCGACACGACCGCCCCCAAGGCACCAGTGATCACCTTCGGCACCCCGTACTCCGCCTGCACGGCCAACGACTGCCCGCCGGCAGGCGGACCGGGCGTGAAGGGTACCTTCACCTTCGCCCCGGCGTCCGGCGACACCGCCACCGTCGTCGGCTACCGCTACAAGCTGTCCTCCGCCACCGTCTGGTCGCCTACGGTTTCCGGTACGACAGTGGTGCGGAGTCTCGCTCCGGACCTGGCCGGCACCCCCAGGTGCTCCAGGTGCGGGCACTGGACAACGTGGGCAGCGGGCGCTGGGGCGCCATCGCGAGCGTCAGGTTCAACGTCAAGGAGGGCGAAGGAGCCGCTGGGCGCTGGCACTTCAACGACAGTGCGGTCGGTTCCGGCGAGACCCTTGCCTCCGACGAGGCGACAACCTCCGGCGCCCGCCACCCGGCCACCCTCTACACCACCGGCGCCGGCTGGTCCGGCTTGGGCCGCCGCGGCTCCAGCGACCGCTCGCTGTGGCTGAACGACACCTCCGACACCACACGGCAGTCCGGTTACGCGGCGACTGCATCGGCAGCCGTCAACACCCAGTCCTCTTACACCGTCTCGGCCTGGACGTACCTGACGGACAGCACCGAGTACCGGGCGGTCATGTCCCAGACCGGCACCGACCACTCCGGCTTCGTCCTCTACTACTCGGGCGGTGTCAAGCGCTTTATCTTCCGCTTCAACTGGACAGACAGCTCCGGCACCCGGCACTTCGTCACCAAAGGCGCCGACCTCGAAGGCCAGCCGCTGAAGGTGTGGACCCACGTGGCCGGTGTCTATGACGCCGACGACAAGACCATCCAGCTGTACGTCAACGGACGCGCCCAGGGCGCCCCGGTGACCGTCCCAGCCGGCGGCGAGAAGCAGAAACCGGACGGTACGCTACAGTTCGGCCGCGCAAGCTACGTCTACGGCGATTACACACAGTACTGGAAGGGCCGTATCGACGAGGCCGCCGTCTTCCAGGAGGCTCTCACGCCGGGCGCGGTCGCCACCGAGGCCAGGCTGCTGGACTCCACCAGCACCGCGACGGCGACCGAGATGGTCGCCGCTTGGAACCCAGAAGGGGCGAGCGGCACCGCACTCGCCGACACCCTCACCGGCTACGGACGCTCCCTCGCACTGACCGCAGGAGCCTCCCTCGACGGCGAGGCAATCGTCCTCGACGGCACCGACGACGCGGCCACCACCACCGGACCGGTCCTCGACGACACCGGCTCCTTCACCGTCACCACCGAGGTCGAACTCGACCAGAGCGCCCTGAACGCCAAGGGCACCGGCTTCATCGGCCAGGTCCTCGGCCAGCGCACCGCCGACGGTTCCGCGTGGGGACTTTGGTACGAGACGACAGGCACCGAGACCCGTTTCGACGACGACGACAATCCCTACGAGGTCCCGGTCGGCTTCTGGCGGTTCGGCCGCCTGGACGCGGGCGGCACCTTCACCGCGGTCGACTCCGACAGCGCTGCCGTTATCGGCAGCCGGGTGCGGCTGACCGGGGTGTACGACGCGCAGGCGGGCACCATCGCCCTCTACCTCGACTCGACTCAGAACGACACCGACACCCCGTACACCGCGGTCGTCGGATCGGGAGATCTCGCCGTCGGCAAGGGCTTCGTGAACAGCACCTGGGGCCATTATCTGCCTGGCCGGATCTCCGACGTCCGGATGTGGGTGGGCGCGGCGGCCGACGGCACCCAGCTCGACACCATGATCGGCGGCTGACGCCGCCCGCTTTCCTTCGACTCCATTCCCTCCTTGGTCGCGCCCGCGGCCGTGCCTTGACAGGGGTATGTCGTGAACACCGGTTCGAGAATGGTTCGTTGGCTGCGCGCCAGACGTGCGGGGATCGTGGTGACGCTGGCGGTCGCGCTGGCCACCGGCGCGCTGCCCGCAGTGCAGCCCGCGCAGGCGGCGAGTGGCGGTCTGGGCCGACCGGACCTGCCCGAGCAGCGGGACAGTGATGTCCGCGCGGTCACAGGACTCGGCGCGAAGAAGGCCCGCTCGGCTGTCGCCGCGGCGCGCGAGAGGAACTCTGTCCAGGCTCGCCGGGCCACGGCTGAGCAGATCTCGGCCTGGCCGAAGCCGGCCCGGACGACCGTCGCCGTCCCTGGCAGCCGGTCGGGCCGCGCGACGACGAATGCGGGCGGGCTGCCGGTTACGGTCGCCCGGGGCAGCGCCGCCAACGTGGCCGCCGGCGATGCGACGATCCGCGTGCTGGACCGCAGGTCCACCGCCGCCGCGGGCATCAAGGGCGTACTGCTCACCGTGTCCGCCACACAGCCGGGCCGGGCCCGGCTCACGATGGACTACTCGGGGTTCGCGTCGGCGTATGGGGGTGGGTGGTCGGGGCGGCTTGGTTTGATGCGGTTGCCTGCCTGTGCCGTGACCACGCCCGAGAAGGCGGGTTGCCGTACCGGTATCCCAATGTCCTCGGACAACGACGTCAGCGAGCAAACCGTCTCCGCCGACGTACCGATGGCCGCAAACGCCACCGTCCTCGCCCTCACCGCTACCTCCCCGAGTTCCTCCTCCGGTGCCGGCACCTACGCCGCGACCCCGCTCTCCTCTTCCTCGACCTGGGAGGCGGGCGGCAGCGCCGGTTCGTTCACATGGTCGTACCCGATGAGCGTGCCTCCCGCCGCCGCGGGCCCCGCGCCCTCGCTGCAGTTGTCGTACGACTCGGGAAGCATCGACGGCCGCACGGCTTCCACGAACAACCAGACGACCCAGATCGGCGAGGGCTTCGACCTGTCGGCGAGCTCCTACGTCGAGCGGTCGTACGGCAGCTGCGACAAAGACGGCCAGGACGACAAGCACGACCTGTGCTGGAAGTACGACAATGCCTCGCTCGTCCTCGAAGGCAAGTCCAGCGAACTGGTCAAGGATGACACCACCGGTGTCTGGCGACTGGCCAACGACGACGCGTCCACCGTCACCCGCTCCACCGGTGCCGACAACGGCGATGGCAATGGCGAGTACTGGACGGTGACGACTGGTGACGGCACCAAGTACGTCTTCGGCCTGAACAAGCTCACCGGCGCCGGCACTGAACGCACCGACTCCGTGTGGACCGTGCCTGTCTACGGCGACGACTCCGGCGAACCCGGCTATGACCAGGGCTCCGCCTTCGCTGACCGTGCCACCACTCAGGCCTGGCGCTGGAACCTCGACTACGTCGAGGACACCAGCGGCAACGCGGCGACCTATTGGTACACCACGGAGACCAATGCCTACGGCAAGAACGGCGCCTCCACCGCGACCACCGAGTACACCCGCGGCGGCTACCTCAACAAGATCCTCTATGGCCAGAACAAGGACACCCTGTTCACTGGCGTCACCTCCGACAAGGTCACCTTCACCTACGAGGAGCGCTGCACCGCCGCGAACTGCGACGAACTGAAGGACTCCACTGCGCCGAACTGGCCCGACGTGCCCTACGACGCGATCTGTAAGAAGGACGCCGACTGCGACGCGCACAGCCCGGCCTTCTTCACCCGCAAGCGGCTCACCCAGGTCGACACCTGGGCCTGGTCGGCGACCACGAGCGCCTTGATTCCCGTCGACACTTGGGCGTTCACCCAGCAATACCTCGACGGCGGCGACATCGGCGACAGCACCGACCAGACCCTTACTCTCAAGAGCATTAAGCGGACCGGCAGGAACGGCACCGCGATCTCCCTCGACCCGATCACCTTCACCTACCAGATGCGGGAGAACCGGGTCGACGCCACCGACGACATCCTGCCGCTGTCCCGCCCCCGCATGGAGAGCATCACCTCGGAGACCGGTTCCATTACCCGAGTCACCCTCTCCGAGCCGGAGTGCGTGCGCGGCTCCGACATGCCGGCCGCCGAGGACGACAACGCCAAGTCCTGCTACCCCCAGTACTGGGGCATCAATGGCGCGAGCGAGTCGAGTATCGACTGGTTCCACAAGTACAGGGTCCTCGCAGTCACCGTCTCCGACCCCACCGGTCACAACGACGCGGTGGAGACCTCCTACAGCTATTCCGGCCCGGCCTGGCGCTACAACGAGAACCCGCTGGTATCGGCAGACGAGCGCACCTGGTCCATCTGGCGCGGCTACGGAATGGTGACCACGACCAAGGGTGCCGGCGCCTCCGCGACCAAGACCGTCTCCTTGTACCGGCAGGGCATGAACGGTGACCGACTCCTGGGCTCCGACGGCAAGCTGGACCCCGACTCCCGCCGCACGGCGACCGTCAAGGGCATGGACTTCACCGGTCTCGACGTGCCCGACCAGACGGACACCGAGCAGTACTCCGGCATGCTGCGCGAGCAGATCTCCTACAACGACACGACCCCGGTGGCCGTTACCGTCAACGATCCCTGGTCGAAGAAGACCGCCACCCAGCACAAGTCGTACGCCGACAGCGAGGCCTACTACGTCCGCACCGCCAAGACCTACACCCACACCTATCTGACGGCCACGTCCAGCTGGCGCACCCGCTCCGTCGCCACTACGTACGACGACTACGGCATGGCCGCCACCGTCGACGATGCCGGTGACACGGCCAAGAGCGGTGACGAGTCCTGCACCCGGACCTGGTATGCCCGCAACGACTCGGTCGGTATCAACTCCCTGGTGTCGCGCACCCGTTCGGTTGCCCGCGCGTGCTCGGTCGACGAGGCATCGCTGTCACTGCCCACCTCGTCCGCTACCCGCGGAGACGTCCTGTCGGACACCGCGAGCTACTACGACAACACGTCCGCGATCGCGTGGAGCGCGAGCCAGACCCCCACCAAGGGCCTCAAGACCTGGGCCGGCCGGGCCTCCGCCTACCCGGCCACCGCGACGGGCGGCGAGCGCAGCCCGACCGCCTGGCAGACCACCAGCACCAGCGGCTTCGACGGCCTGGGCAGGGTGGTGAGCACCACCGACGCCGGCAAGAACACCACGACCGTCGCCTATACGCCCACCACCGCCGGGCCGCTGACCCGGATGGTCGTGACCAACCCCAAGACGCAGAAGTCATATACCTACCACGACCCGGCGAGCGGCCAGATCACCAAGGTCTACGACGTCAACACCAAACTGACCGAGACAGCGTACGACGCCCTCGGCCGCACCACCGCCGTCTGGCTGCCGAACCGCTCCCACTCCGGGGGGCAGAGCGCCAGCTATACCTATGACTACTCAGTGAGCGCCGACAAACCGTCCTGGACCTCGACCGCCACGCTCAAGGCGGACGGCGACACCTACAACTCCACCTACACTGTCTACGACTCGCTGCTGCGCACCCTGCAGACCCAGTCACCCACCGCGCTCGGCGGCCGGCTGCTGACCGACACCCGCTACGACAACCGGGGCCTGGTCTACGAGACGTACGCGGACATCTTCGACCAGGACCACACGCCGACCGGCACCTACACCCGCGCCGAGTACGGCGAGTCCCCCAAGCAGACCGAGACCGCCTTCGACGCGGCCGGCCGCCCCACCGCCAGCGTCCTCTACGTCTACGGCGTCAAGCGCTGGTCGACCACCACCAGCTACACCGGTGACTCCACCGCAGTCACCGCCCTGTCCGGTGGCTCTGCTACTCGCGACATCACCGACGCACTCGGCCGTACAGTGGAGCGCCGCGAGTACGCCGGCACCGCCACCTCCGACACCGACTACGGCGCGAGCAGCGGCGCTCCCTACACCAGTACAAAGTTCACCTACACACTCGACGGCAAGCAGTCCACGGTGACCGGGCCAGACGAGGCCAAGTGGAGCTACGACTACGACCTCTATGGCCGCCAGGCCGCCGTCACCGACCCCGACAAGGGCACGACGCGCACCGAATACACCGTCCTGGACCAAGTGGCCAAGGTCTCCGACTCCCGCAACACCTCCCTGCTCTACGAGTACGACGTGCTCGGCCGTAAGACGGGAGAATGGAGTGGGTCCAAGACGGACGCCAACAAGCTGACCGCCTGGGCGTACGACACCCTCTACAAGGGCCAACTGGACTCCACCACCCGCTACGTGGGCGGCGTGACTGGCTCGGCCTACACCAAGAAGATCACCGCCTACGACGCCAACTATCACGCGGTCAGCAATCAGCTGGTGCTGCCGGCGAACGACGCCCTGGTCACCTCCGGCGCGGTGAAGGACACGCTGAACTTCTCGACTTACTACAACATCGACGGTACCCAGCAGTACATCGACGAACCGGCCGCCGGAGGCCTCGCGGCCGAGAAGATCTCCTCTGAATACAACGGGATCGGCCTGCCCACAAACCTCTCCGGCGCCAGCGGCTACGTGCTCGGCGTCAGCTACTCCGCCCTGGGCCAGACCGAACAGCTCACCCTGGGCACCTCCGCCGCGACCGGCACCAAGAAGGCGTATCTCACCAATACCTATGAGGAGGGAACGGGCCGGCTCACCCAGGCGGTGCTGACCGATCAGACCCACGGCTACGAGCTCCAGGAGCTCAACTACACCTACGACGACACCGGCAACGTCACCTCCATCAAGGACCCGACGACGCTGGGCGGCACCTCGGCGGCGGACAACCAGTGCTTCGCCTACGACGGCCACCGCCGGCTGACCGAGGCCTGGACACCGGCCAATGGCGACTGCACGGCGACCCGGACCACCTCGGGGCTGGGAGGGCCGAGCGCGTACTGGACGTCGTACACCTACACGGACTCCGGCCTGCGTGCGACGGAGACCACGCACACGACAGCCGCCACCTCGACGAAGACCTATTGCTACAGCGTCACCCAGCCGCACGCTTTGAGCGCCACCACCACAGGGGCTTCCTGCACCGGGGTCACCCCCGTCTACGGCTATGACACCGCAGGCAACACCACCAGCCGCCCTGACGGCAGCGCCACTCAGTCGCTCACCTGGTCGCCCGAGGGCAAGCTCGCCGAGTTGAAGGAGGGAGCCGCCACCACCGGCTACGTCTACGACGCCGACGGCAACTTGCTCATCCGCCGCAACGCGTCCGGTGAGACCGTCCTCTACTTGGGCACGACCGAGGTCCACCTGGACAACACCACCGGCAAGTACTGGGCACAGCGCTACTACGGCTTCGATGGCAACGCGGTTGCCCTGCGCAGTAACAAGTCCGGCACTGACACCCTGTGCTGGCTCGCCGCCGACCAGCACGGCACCTCAAGCATCGCGCTCAACGCCTCGACACAGGTCGTCACCAAGCGCTACACCACACCCTTCGGCGCAGCGCGCGCCGGCGGCACCGGCAGCTGGCCCGACGACAAGGCGTTCCTCGGCAAGACGGCGGACGCGAACACGGGCCTGACCCATATCGGCGCCCGTGAGTACGACCCGACGACGGGCCGGTTCATCAGCGCCGACCCGCTCCTGGAGACCGACAAGCCGCAGACCCTCAACGGCTACACCTATGCCGCCAACAACCCGGTGTCGTTCTCCGATCCGAGCGGCGAGCAGCTTATCGAGTGCGCGCAGGGCCTGATCGAGTGCCGGGGCGGGATGCCGGTCAGCCACCACAAGAAGGCGTCCTCCTCATCTCCCTCGTCCTCCTCCAGTGGCGGAAGCAGCAAAAGTGGCAAGACGGTTGTCCGCAACGGGGGCCAGAGCAATGTCGGCTCCGCTTGCGCCCTGACCTTCCACATGAGCGGCCATGACGCCGCCGTCTGCCAGTCCGGTTATGCGGCACAGGTGTGGGCCATGGAGATGAAGGTCGAGGGCTACGTCACCGTGGACGTCGGCGACGGCGGTACCACCGCCAACTCCATCCCGGGGGCGAGTGGCAACAACACCGGCAACGACGGCGCCGCCGACGTCATCCTGTGGACGAAGGACAAGGTGTACATCTGGGAGGTCAAGCCGGGCAATGAGTACGGCAAGACCGACGGGCCCAAAGATCTGACGAGATACGTCGAGGGCATGCAGGACTACCTGGATGACGAGGGCGACGACCGGGCTGTGGAGCGTGGCTCCGGCCTTCTGTCGGGCCGGGCGGCGTCCCGCGAGGGCATCGTCAACGTATGGTCCAAGGCGGAGTACCCCGGCATGCGCTTCTACGGGCGTCAGAAGCGTGACACCCCTACGCCCAAGCCCGGACCAAGCCCCATTCCCAGGCCCAGCGCGAACACCGCGGCACCGGTCGAGGAGCCCGCACCGGGAACGGTCGACGCCCCGGCCCTGGAACCGGCGCCGGGCCCGACCGGAGTTGCGTCGTCCGGTGGTGCGGCAGGTGGCTTCGAGATCTCACCGGGCGCGCAGAAGGCCGGAGCGGGAGCGGTCGTCTTCACCGGCGTACTGTTCACGGTCGGGTTCATCTTCAACGGCCTGACCGGCGGTGCGTTCGCCTAGCGGGGCGGCAAGTAGGCTCAGAAACGACCGTTTGGGGAGGAAGCTGTGATCGAGGACGACGGCCTTGTCAAGAACGTAACCATCTGGGCCACGCTCGACGAACAGGTGCCCGGGCCGCGAGGCGAGCTCGTTGTCCATTGGTTCCGGACAGCGATCGACTTTTTCTTCTCCGATGAGGCGAAAGAAGCCAGCGACTCGTACGCGGTCGTTGCGGAGTCCCTCAGAGGTGGGCGGGATATCAAACTCAAGGATGTCCGGAAGAACTGGTCGGCGCTCGCCAAAGAGCTCTGTTCGCATCCGTTCTACGCCCGTGTCGGTTTCCATGAGCCCCTGGTCGGTGAAGAGGAATGGGCTGACGATCTCGGGCGTATCGGCAGCCAGCACAAGGGCCGCGGGGGTACGCATACCGAACTGTCCGCGTTCCTTCCGGGAGGAGATCGGATCGCCGACCCAGTCTTCTGCGCAGGCCTGCTCGACTTCCTGGCCACTGCCCTTGACAGTGCCAACCCAGTGTTCGCGCGCGTGGACCATCGCAACTTCCACGACACACCGGATCTGGAGGCGGCTCTGCGCCGGACCCACCGCAGATATCTCCTCGAGTCCCGCACCTACCTACGCGGCTACTCCTGGGTCACCGGCGTGCCCGGCGAACTCGCCGCTCGCCTCGGCGGCGCCTCGCGTCTCGCGGCCACGGGCGTCTTTCACGCCGTACGAGAACTGCGCGGTGGCGGCCTGCTGTTGCAGGCGACCGAGACGCTCGCCGGGTACGACGACCGGGCGATGCGTGGGGTCTTCCAGGCACTCGCACCGGTCCTGCCGCCGGGCATCCCGGAGGACGACCCCGCGCGCGAGAGCCTCCGTGTGGTGTTCGAGGACGCGAGCGGGGTCTGAGCGGGAGCATGAATTCCCTGGACACCCTCGTCAAGCAGCACGTGGCTCCGGTCATGAAGGCGGCCGGGTTCGCGAAGAAGGGCAGAATCTTCCGACGGGCCGCACCGAACGGGGATCACGCCTTCCTGCACATCGACGCGGACGCCGTCGATCCCGACAAGTTCGTCTTCGAAGTGAGCTTCTGGATGGTGCCCCTGCCGAGCTGGGAGTTCGCGTACCGGGACGTGCCGAATCCCACCGCGCCCAACGCGAGCGGCGCCCTCGCCACCTGCAAGGTGATCCCGCCGGACGCAGCCGCCCACCAGCCCCACGAGGAAGGATACTTCCGCAGCCGGTGGGCGTTCGTGGAACCGGATACGCGTGACCTGTGCGGCCAGGAGCTGGCGCGCGTGCTCACCGAGGAGGCGATCCCGCGGATGGTACGGCTGCTGGACCGCCGGACGCTGCTGGACGACATCAGGACGAATCCGAACGGCGAACTGGTACGGCTCCGTGACGCGGTCACGAGCGAGATCCTCCTGCGCATCGACGACGACCCTGTCGCGGACGTCGAGGCCCTGCTGTACAAGGCCGAGGCCGATGACGAGTGGGCGCTGCCCTTCGTCACCTGGGCCCGCGAACGACTCGCCCGCCGCGCCGCGAAGGAGACCTGACCATGGGCTTCTGGGGCTCCTACGTCGTGTGCCACAGCGAAACCCCCCTCGACGACCTTCATGCCGTCGTCGAGCGGCACGACGGGATCGACGAGCACGAACACCGCCCGGGTGGCTGGCAGATCGGCCGCTACCCGGGTCCCGAACTCGCCGACACCGGGAGGGAGTGGCTCGCCGAGCTGACCGAGGAGACGGGCGCGCCGGCGCTGACCGGGTTCGTGCTGGACAGCGACACCGTCTTCGTCGAGGGGTTCTCCGTCAAGGGCGGCCACTGGTGTGCCTGTCTGGCTCGGGAGGCCGCCGAGGCCTACTGCGACGACGATGACGAGGATTTCCACGCCGAGTTCCCGCCCCCGGAGGAGGCCGTACAGGCCGCTGTCAACTGGGCGAGGGAGGCTGGCCTCGTACCTGATCCGTCTGGCCTTCTGGAGGTGTTCGCTGTGGAGGACACCGACTTCGCGGAGGAGCTGTTCTTCCGGTTGTTGGACCTGCTGGGCATCGGGCTGGCTGAGAGATAAAGCCGTCGAGTAACCGCCGCGCACGCCAGAGCGAGTGTCGGAACGTCGGCGAAGGAACCCTACCTGCACCGGAGTCGTTGTTGGCGCAAAAGATTCCTGGCCAAAGGGCCGTCCTGCGTCCTCGGAGACGCCTGCTCAGGCGTTACCAAGGTGAGCGACATGGACGTCTGTATTGACCGTGACCTGTGGAGATTCGACAACGCACGTGAGTAGGTGCCGAGGTGCAGCATGGATGCCCTGGGGTGGCCGGCCGGTGGCCGGACGCCTTTGGATGGTGCAGCATCGGGTGGCACTGGTCAACCTGTTGCATGTGCTCTGATCAGGCACAACGTCACCACGCGGCACGACGGAACACTACGCAACACGATCCCTCACGGTCTCGTAATGCGTAGGTCTCGGGTTCGAATCCCGAAGGCGGCTTATGGAGAACCCCAGGTCACTCTTCTGACCTGGGGTTTCTCGTTTTGATCACCTTGCGATTCGGGCCAATCGGGCTTTCTGTGCATCGCATTGCGCAGGTCTGAGGTTTGCGGTCGGTGGCGATTCTGCTCTGTAGGGCTTTGAGCTGGCCTTTTTTCTTTCCGCAGTCGCTTGAGGCTGAGCGTGTCGAAGAAGTGCCGGTCGGGTCGGCCGTCCTCCGTCTCGAAAGGCTCATGCCGGTGGTCCGTAAGGGCCCGAGCCGCGTTCCGCAGCGCGTCGTGTGTCTCGCCCGGCCCGGAACACCCTCCGGGCGGCCCCCTCCTTACGGGCGCCTGCGTGCCGGAGCCCGGCACGCGTTGCCGGGACTTCCCAGTCGTCTGAGCGTTGCCGATCCGCTGACGCAGTCGCGGGAGACGATCCGTTCGCCAGTCGGCAACCGGCGGACTGCCGAGGAAAAGGGATGGACAGTGTGGTGGAAGGGGGAGCACATCGATCGACGTGAAGGTGTCGCTGATCACCCAACTTTCCCCGTCAGGAGTCACAACCGGCGGCCCGCCCGGGCACCGGAGATCGGCAGCCGTATCGCGCAGCCTCGCCCGTTGGCGAGGGAGGAAGGCAATGGGTGGTGGGGTTCGCGTCGGAACGGTGTGCGGCCGTACGGGAGTTGAGTGCGCGACACTAGCGGGCATCGGCGCGAGCGCGAGCGACGGCATCCGTCCGCGTACCGCCCTCGTACCGCCCTCGTCGAGAATTCTGTCGGGAATTCTAGAGTGTCCGGTTGTAAGGCGCGGACGGCTGGGGGGTATGGATGCGTGGGTGGTTGAGCCCGAGGGTGAGAGTTGTGGAAGGGGTCGCATGAGGGTGGAACTTCCGCCGGAACCGGCGTACTTCGTCGACCGTGATGAGCAGCGGGAGCGGGTGTCGCGTGCGGTGCGGGAGTGGCAGGGCCGTTCCAGGCCGTTGGTCGTGGCGCTCAGCGGGCCGGGTGGCATCGGCAAGACCGAGTTGGCCCAGCTGATCGCCCGTGTGCACCGCGACCGTTTCCCCGGTGGCGTCCTGGCGGTCGATCTGGACGACTTCCGGCTGGGCGGCGTGCTCGACCCCGGTGACGCGCTGGCCCAGCTGCTGGAGTCCCTCGACGTGGAGCCGCAACTCGTTGCCGCCCAGTTCAAGGCGCGGTGCCGGCAGTACTGGAACATGACGTCCGACGCGAAGCTGATCCTGGTCGTGGACAACGCGCGGTACGCCTCGGAGGTCGTCCCGCTTCTTCCCGCGTCCGGGGAAAGCCTGGTGATCGTCACCAGCCACGGTCCGCTGCACGATCTGGAGGACGGCGCCGCCATCGACCTGACGCTGCCGCCCCTGGAGGAGCGGGAGGCCACGGAACTGCTGGGGCTCATCGTCCAGGATCCCCGACTGGCCACCGATCCGGAGGCGGTGCGGATGCTGGTGCGGTTGTGCGAAGGCCTGCCGGCGGCCCTGCATGTCGCCGGGCGGTGGGTGCGAGGGCACCGGCTGCGCCCGCTCTCCCGCCTGATCCCGCAGCTACGGGGTGAGCTGGAGGAGAAAGGTGTGCCCGATGTGGAGCGCGTCTGGGACACCGTGTACGGCAGTCTGTCCCGCCAGGGGAGGTCGCTCTACCGCTTGCTGCCGCACCATCCCTCAGCGGCCTTCACAGTGGAGTCCGCCACCGCGCTGCTGGGGCTGGGCCAAGAGGCGTGCGAGGAAGCACTTGAGGACCTGCACCGTGCCGGGTTACTCGACCTGCGCTCCCTGACCGGAGCGGGAGACGGGCGGATCCGGCTGCCGGGTCCGTTGCGCGGGCACGCGCTGCGCCGGTCACGTCAGGACGCGGCGGAAGACGAGGTGGGCCAGGCTCAGACCCGAGTGCTGCGCTGGATGGTGCGGCAGGCCCAGCGGGCGGACCGGTTCTGTGCCGGCCGGCGACTGCTCGTCTCACCGGAGTACGGTGCCGTGCCCGGCGCACCGGACGTGCCGCTGGAGGATCCCGATCAGGCGGTGGACGACGCGGCTCGGACCGAGCGGGCGGAAGCCGCCTCGCGCTGGCTGTACGGGGAACGCCACACGCTGTTCGCCGCCGTCCGGATGGCCCACGAGCGGGGGCTGGACGCCGAGGCGGTGGCGCTGTCCGAGCCGGTGTGGACGTACGCGCTCGACCATCCGAACCAGTCCGACGTGATCGGGGCCCTCCGGCTCGCCGTGGCCTCCGCCGTCCGGCACGGCGGGAACGCGGCGTGGCTCGTCCGGACGCGATGCCAGCTCGCACGCCCTTTGTGGGAGGCGGGCCTGCTGCGCGAGGCCCAGCGTGAACTCGACAGTGCCGAAGCCGTTCTCGGGCTGCTGGGGGACAGCGCACGGGACCGCAAGCTCGGCGCCTCGCTGATCGAGTTCCGGGGAATGCTCAAAAGCGCGGGCGGCGACTGGCAGTCGGCCGCGACCGACTTCGCCCGGTCGCGCGACATGCACCTGGCGATCCCGAACCCCTATGGAGCCATGCTCCAGACCTACCGGCTGGGGGAGGCCAGGGCGGCGCTGGGCGACCTGGAGACGGCGTACGCCTTGCTGTCCGAGGCACGTGCCCAGGCGGTGGAGCTGCGCCGCGAGCGGATGACGCGGCGTACGGGCTTCGCGCTCGCCGGAGTTCTGTGCGGGCTCGGCCGTACGGAAGAGGCACGGCCGCTGTACGAGCAGTCGCTGCGGGGTGCTCACGGACGGGGTTCCGGCTTCGACCAGGCACGCGTTCACGACGCGATGACCGTACTGGCCGAGACCGAGGGGCGGGATGCCGAAGCCGCGGAACACCGTGCGGCATCCCGTGCCATCCGGCGGCGTAACGGGCTCGACGACGAGGAGGGCGGGACAGCCTGACCGCGCTGCGCCGAGCGGCGATCCGAAGGGTTGGCGTCCGGCGGAGAACCGCTCCGCCCGCCGGACCGTCGGACGGTGACGGCGTGTTCGGTCAAGAGGCCGAATCTGCCGTGCCTCTGGGACAGTCCCGGAAATGAGCATGCTGTTGCCCGTGCGGAAGGAGTGGGCGGCGGTGTTCAGACCGGCTGCGCAGCCTCCGCGTCGGAGACCGGGCGGATCAGGACACGGAAGTCCCGGGCTCCGATGTGGCAGACCAGGTGCAGCGGAAGGCGCGGGCGGGCGGTCCGGGCGAGCAGCCAGGCATGCGCGGCCGACGCGACGGCGGCCGGGTCGGCACGGGCGATTCGGCCGTCTCCGTCGTCCTTTGGCCCGGTCTGGAGGAGGTAGGGCCGGGCGTGTCCGCGGACTCTGAGAAGGCACATCCCTGAGGGCAGGATCGCCGCGGCCGAGCGGCAACCCGGGTACGTGGACAAGGCGTACCGTGCCCATCCGTCCGCGGTCCAGGCCAGCTCCGCCTGAGTGGCGGAGGTTCGGACGGGATGGCGGTACAACAGGCCGGCGGAGCGGGTCAGGTTCTCGTCCGCGGCACCGTACTCCACGGCGAGATGGTGCCCCGGCAGGGCGATGCCGACGGGGCGCCGCGCGATGCGTACGCCCTCCGTGGTGAGCTCGGCGTGGACGTCGAACCCCGTGGGCGAGCGGTCGGCGGGCCGTGGGGAGGGCAGCGGTCTGAGCGGGCAGCCGGGACCCGGTGGGGTGAGGTCCAGGAGGGCGTACAGCTCGGTTCGCAGCCGGTTCAGCCCGTCGCCCTGATACGCGAACGCCGCGTCGGCCGCCTCGAGTCCGGCTCCGGGACGGTACGCCCGCAAGGCGTCCGCTACTGCTTCGGCGGGCCCCAGCCGGGGTATCCGGCGCAGGAGCGTGTGCATCGGGCTGTCCGCGATCAGCTCGGCGCCGCCCTGGTACGAGCTCACCACAGGACGGTCTGCGACAGCGCAGTAGTACAGGGCGGCAGACCCGTGGTCGGTGATCAGTGCGTCCGCCGCGATCAGGACCGAGGCCCACTCCCCGTGTGGAGCGGCGAGGATCATTCCCGCGTCGAGCGCGGGTGCCAACATCTCGGTCAGCTCGAACGTCCCGAGCCGACTGCGCTCGTTGGGATGTACTACCAGGGCCAACTGGTACTCGTCGTGGGGCAGATGAGCGGCGAGCCGGGCGGGCAGGTCGGGGCGTTGGCGCAGGAGGGACTCGCGTCCCCAGGTCGAGACGAGCACAAGCAGCGTGCGGGGGCCGGTCTTGAGTGCTGCCCGATATTGGTCACGCAGCGGGCGCGAGGCGAGGGCGCGGTCCAGCGTGGGGTCCCCGATCACCTTCGCCCGGCGGGCAGCATGCGCGTCGTCGACGGCGAGCCGGGCCACCTGGCTCGGGTGGGCGAGGGCGTGCAGGGCTATCGGAGCAGCGCTGTCACGGAGGAGCAGCGCGGGGTCGAGTCCGGACGCGGAGTCGGCGCCTTCCCCGGGGATCGACTTGTTGTATCCGGCCCCGTGCGGCAACAGCACGTGTCTGCCGCTAAGCAAGGGGAGGTCGCCCTTCGGGCTCGACGTGAGCACCAGGTCGTAGGTGGTCGCGCAGGCCTCGGCCCAAGGAACCGTCCGGCCGCCGACGGCCTCGATGGCAGCGAGGGCATCGACCCCGAAGTCGGAGCCGGGGACCAGTGTGAACAGACGAGTGATCCGGTCGTCGCCGGAGAAGGCGGGCACGACATCGAGCAGCCGGTACAGGGCCACCGCCGACCGTGCGGCAAGCAGCACCGCCCGTCGCCCGTCGCCCGTCGCCCAACTATTTATTGTAGTTGGTGAGTTCGGGGAAAGCCTGGTGTTTTCGCTGATCGGGGTGGGTTCGGATGCGTCGTCCGGCGGCATGACCCGATGGTACCGATCGTGACATCGGTGCTCGAAGTGACGCATGAGGCGTAAGCAGCGGTGCCTTGTCGAGTTCCGTGGGAGATCAGGAGGATGGCGACATGAGTGAGTGGGCAACCACGCTGATTGCCGCGGGATCGGCGATCGCCGGCGGCATCGTCACGGGTTGGTACACCCGAAGTGCTGGCATCCGACAAGCCGCGGCGGCCCGTCATGCAGGTGAGCGACAGGCTGACGCGCTGCTCGCATCGGTCCGGATGACCCTTCAGGGCGAGGCGGCACAGCGGGCCCTTGCACTCCGGCGACAGATTTACGCGGAGTTCCTCGGAGCCGCAGAGGCCAGGATTCTGGCCGAGCGCACGGGGCGGGGACAGCGCGACGACGAAGCCGTGCTGCAACGGGCTCTCGGCGGGGTCGTCCTGGAAGGGCCGGCCGAGGTCGTCGCCGCAGCCAGCCGTCTCGTTGACTGTTTCCGGCGCCATGAGGCGCCGGACGATCTGCACCGGGAGAAGCTGGCCTTCGTGGCGGAGGCGCAGCGGGCTGCGCACAGTGGATGACCGCGGGCTCCGGCGGGTCGCGGACCCGGGCTGCGGGCTGAGCAGCCGCTCGTTCTCCTGCTCTTCGGGTAGGACCCCAGGATGTGGCGCAGTTCGCCGTGGCCTGCCAGCCGGTGCCGCCCAGGGTGCCGCAGGGCCTCGGCGGACCGCTCGCACGGCCACAGCGTTCTGCGGGGGTGGCACGCATGGGCCTGTCTTCGCTCGCCCTCGGCCAGTGCCACGACATCGATCTCATACTGCTGTCTGCCGGCCGGGTCGTTCACGACGGTGCTGCCGACTTCGCCGATGGCGCCGCCGGGAGCGCGTGCCGAGGCGTGGCGGGATGTCCATTCGCGGGCGAGCGGCAGGACGGCGACGGTGGCGAGTGGACGACCGTCATCCAGGAGGCAGCCCGCGCGGGTGACCAACCGTCCCGCGTCCTCGCCGTCGATGCCGTCGATGCCGTCGATGCCATCGGGGCCATCGGGGCCATCGGGGCCCATGAGCCCGGAGATCCGGAGATCCGGAGGTGAGAGCGGTGTGCCGCGTGCCGTGGTGGGCAATGGGGGTGGATCTCTCTGCGGTGGGTGCCCGGCGGCTCACTGGAGCCGGGACACGAAGGGGGTTGCGTGGAAGCCGAGTTGGCGGCGCTTGCCGCGTCCGGGGCCACGGCGTTCGTGGGGTTGTTGGTGTCGGAGGCGTTCGAGCAGGCGAAGGGGCGGCTGGCCCGGTTCCTGGGGCGGCGGGCCGGGGACGGGGCGGCCGCGGAAGAGCTCCGGGCGGACCGGGAGGAGCTGGTCCGGGCCCGCGCGGTGGGGGACGGACGTACCGAGGAGGACGTACGGGACCGGTGGCAGGGGCGGCTGGCAGCGGTCTTCCGGGAGGATCCCGAGGCGGTTACGGAGCTGGCGGGGCTGGTGGCCGAGGTGGCGCCGGAGGCGTCGCGGAGCTTCGTGAGCCTGGTCAGCGGCGGGGTGAACTACGGGCCGGCTTTTCAGGGGTCGCACATCCACGGGGGGATCGTCTTCAACGTCCCGGCCCCGCCGGCCCAGTCGTCCGCGCCGGAGCGGCCGGAGCGGCCGGACCAGGTCCCGGCCGTCACCGTCCCGTTCAGCAACCGGACGGCCGAACTCGCCGTGCTGGACCAGGCACTGGGGGCGGGGGCGCGCGGGCGCGTCGGCATCGGCGTACTCGAAGGGCTGCCCGGGGTCGGCAAGTCGACCACGGCCTGGCGGTGGGCGGAGCGGGCGCCTCGGGAGCGGTTCCCGGACGGGCAGCTCTACGTGGATTTCGCCGCCCTGCGGGATCAGACCGCGGCGTCGGGCGGCGTCGGCGCCGACGTGTCCGAGGCGCTGGCCATCTGTCTGCGGTCGCTGCCCGGCGGTGACCAGGGCATCCCGGACTCGGTGGCGGCGCGGACCAATCTGTTCCGGTCCCGTTCGGCGAATCTGCGGCTGCTGCTCGTGCTGGACGACGTGAACCAGCCCGCGCAGGTGCGGGCGCTGATCCCCAAGGGGGCGGGCAGCGCGGTACTGGTCACCAGCCAGGGGCGGCTCGCCGAGCTGGCGCTGGACGCCGGGGCCCGGCTGATCCCGGTCCGGCCGCTGGACGCGCGGGGCGGGCTCGAGCTGCTGCGGGACCGGTGCGGTGCGGAGGTGGTGGCGGCCGAGCGGGCGGCGGCCGAGCGGCTGGTGGAACTGTGCGGCGGGCTGCCGGTGGCTCTTCAGGTGGTGGCGGCGCGGCTGGTCACCGGGGACGGGCCGAGCCTGACGGTGCTGGCCGAGGAACTGGCGGACGAGGCCGGCCGGCTGGCCGGTCTGGCGCTGTTCGGAGAGGAGTCGCCGGTGTCGGCTGTCCTGGGTCCCTCCTACCGGCTGCTGCCGCCGCCGGCCGCACGGCTCTACCGGCTGCTGGGCTGGCTGCCGGTCGGTGTCTTCGACGCGGGCGTGGCCGCGGTCGCCGCCGGCCTGGACCCGGGGAGCGCGAAGCGGCTGCTCGGGGTGCTGGCCAAGGCCAGTCTCGTCGAGACGATGCGGGACGGGCGTTACCGCATGCACGACCTGGTCCGGCTGGACGCGCGGGAGCGCGCGACGCGGGAGGAGGCGGCGGGCGCGTACGCGGCGCTGACCGAGCGGGTGGGCACGCACTATCTCGTCCTCACCGCGTTCGCCGACCGGGCGCTGCGCGCGGACCGGCTGCGGGTCGCCGTACTGTCCGGGCTGCTGAACCGGGCCGACGATCCGTTCGCCGCGCCCGGCGGGCCGTCCCCGCTGGAGTGGCTGGACGCCGAGCGCCCGGCCATCCTCGCCGTCCTGCGCGCGGCCGGTGCGCACGGGCTGCATGGACTGGTGTGGCAGCTGGCCGAGGCGTTCACCGCCCTGTTCCTGCACCGCCGTTACCTCGGCGCCTGGCAGGAGTCGCTGGAACTGGGCATCGCGGCGGCCGCGGCGGCCGCGGCGGCAGCGGACAGCGCCGAGGAGGTCGCGCGGGCCACGGCGGCCGAGGCGCGGCTGCGCAGCCTGCTCTCGCGTCCGCTGCTCGACCTCGGCGACGACACCCGGGCGGGCCGGGAACTGGAACGGGCGGCCGCCCTCGCCGAGGTGGCCGGGAACCTCTTCGTCCACGCGTCCGTACTGGAGTTCCTCGGACGGTTCCAGGACCGGTTCCCGGACCGCTATGAGCCCGGCCGCGCCGTCGAGACCCTGCGCCGCTGCCTCGAACTCAACGAACGGATCGGGGAAGCGCGCGGCGCGGCGCTCGCGGCGTTCTTCCTCGGGTGCGCGCTGGACGCCCGTGGCGATCACACCGAGGCCCTGCGCACGCTGCGCCGGGCCCGGCAGGACCTGGTGGACCTGGCGCAGCCGGACCGGCGGATGGCGGCCCGCGTGAGCGCGGCCATCGGCGGCGTACACGCGCGGCTCGGGGCGACCGAGGAGGCGGTCCGGGAACTGCGGGACGCGGTGCGGGAGCTGGAGGAGCAGGGCGCGGGGCACTACGCGGCGCAGGCGCTGGAGCAGTTGGCCGATGTCGTGGAGCGGGTGGGAGGCCAGGGGGACGTGGTGCGTGAGTATCTGGAACGGGCGCACGTGATCTACGCGGCGAACGGCGATCCTCGGGCGGAGAGCGTGCTGCGGAGGGTGGAGCAGTTTGACGGGTGACGGGTGACGGGTGACGGGTGAGGGGCGACGGGCGAGGGGTCACGAGTGACGTGGTCCGGGTCCGGGTTCGGAAGGCGGAAGTGTTTGCGGCGATACGGGGGCTGTTCGCGGTCGGGGGCCGCGGGCGGCGGTACGTGGCTACGTGCGCGGCGCTCGCGGTGCTTCCGAGCGCAGTCGCAGGGTCGCGTCCTCGTCGCGCAGGGTGCCGATCCGTAGCGTTGCCCGGGTGTCTTCGAGGGGGAGGCCGGCGCGCAGGCAGGCGTAGACGAGCGCGGTCGGCAGGCCGGGGTCCAGTGGCGGGCCGGTGACCGTGACCTCTACGGTCCGGCCGTCCCGGAGGCCGGCCAGGCAGCCGCCGCCGCGGACGGCCGAGGCCGCGAGCAGGCTGCCGGGGAGCCGGGCGAGAGTGTCCTCGATCCAGCGCCTGGCCTCGACGGCGGTGTGCGCCGGGCGGCTGCGCAGGAGTACGGAGGCGCTCTCGGTCAGCCGCCGGTCGCGTTCGTCGTCCGTGCAGGCCAGGTGGGTGACGGGGGTGGGCGAGCCGTCGGGGTGGGCTGGGCCGTACGCGGCGACGGCGGCCGGGGTGCGGTGCACGGTGACGGCCGGGTCGCCCGCGACTTCGGAGAGGAGCACCTCGGTGGTCACCTGCCAGGAGGTGACGGGAGCGGCGGGGGGATCGGGGACCGGCAGTACCAGGGAGCGCGGGGGCGGGGCGGCGGGTTCGGGGAGTCCGATCAGGTGGTACAGCGCGGTGCGGAGCCGGGCGAGGGCGTGTCCGGGGTCGGCGAAGGCCCGCTCGGCGATCGCGGCGTACTGGTGCGGGATGTGCTCGGCCACGGCCTGCCGCACCTGCTCGAGCAGATTTCCGCGCGTGTCGAGCCGGGGGGCCACGGCGGCCAGGGCGTGCACGGCGGTGCCGGGCACCGCGTCGTCGCCGAACGCGGCCAGCCGTACGGGGATGCCGGTCGCCGCGCCGTACAGCGTCACCGAGCCGTGGTCGCCCAGGACGACGGTCGAGGCGACGAGTGCGGGGCGCCAGGCGTGCACGGCGGGGATCAGCAGCAGGCCCGCGTCCAGGGCGGAGGCCAGCAGGGTACGGATCTGCCAGGTGCCGTGGGCGGACCAGACGTTGGGGTGGATGATGGCGCCGACCCGGTACTCGTCACAGGGCAGTTGGGCGAGCAGGCGGGGGAGCAGGCCGGGGTGGCGGCCCAGCAGCGAGGTGGGGCCCCAGGTGGAACTGACCATGACCAGGTGCTGGTGCTCCGCGATCCCGAGGGCCGCCCGGTACGCCGCTCGGTGCGGGCGGCTGGCGACCAGTTCGTCGTAGCAGGGGTCGCCGACCAGCAGGGTGTGCCCGGCGGCCTTCGGGTGGACGGCGAGCAGTTGCTCCTCCTGCGCCGGGTGCGAGACCGCCAGCCAGGCGCGTCCGCTCTCCAGCAGGGAGTCCGGTACGGCACCGGAGAGCCGCTCGCGGGGGCTGCGGGAGTCGGGCACGAGTTTCTGGAAGCCGATGCCGTGCGGCAGGACGAGCACCGGGCAGTCGCCTTCGGGGACGTCGATGTTCTCGCTGGCGGAGAGGATGAGGTCGGGGGAGATGTGCCCCAGCTGGTCCCAGGGCATGACCCGGCAGCCGGCCGCGTGCAGCAGGTCGAGGACGCCGGAGTCGAAGGCGGACGTGGGGTCGTGGGCGAAGACGACGGTGATCCGGGGGTCGTCGCGCAGCAGGGACGGCAGCGTTTCGAGGACGCGCACGGTGGAGGTGACCGTGCGGGCGGCGACCACGAGGGTGCGGTCGCCCTGGAACGTGCTCCAGCGGTGGGCGTCCCGGCCCACCGGGACGCGGAGCGGCCGGCTACCGGACAAGGCGGCCGCCTCTAACAAACCCGGCCCCTCTGCCGCTCCCTCCGCCAGCCCCCCTGCCGGTCAGCGGCTCGCGGCTCGCGGCTCGCGGCTCGCGGCTCGCGGCTCGCGGCTCGCGGCTCGCGGCTCGCGGCTCGCGGCTC
>NZ_JBQOUX010000290.1:0-329 GCF_052216785.1 Streptomyces sp. JW3
GGCGAGCGCAACGGTCTGGAGGCCGACCTCGACGCCGCGCTGGCCGCCCGCCCCGCCCTGGAGATCGTCAACGAGGTACTGCTGGACGGCATGAAGGTGGTCGGTGAGCTGTTCGGCTCGGGCCAGATGCAGCTGCCGTTCGTGCTGCAGTCCGCCGAGGTGATGAAGACGGCCGTCGCCTACCTCGAACCGCACATGGAGAAGACCGACGACGACGGCAAGGGCACGATCGTGCTGGCCACCGTCCGCGGCGATGTGCACGACATCGGCAAGAACCTGGTCGACATCATCCTGTCGAACAACGGCTACACGGTGGTCAACCTCGGGAT
>NZ_JBQOUX010000291.1:0-329 GCF_052216785.1 Streptomyces sp. JW3
GGCGAGCGCAACGGTCTGGAGGCCGACCTCGACGCCGCGCTGGCCGCCCGCCCCGCCCTGGAGATCGTCAACGAGGTGCTGCTGGACGGCATGAAGGTGGTCGGTGAGCTGTTCGGCTCGGGCCAGATGCAGCTGCCGTTCGTGCTGCAGTCGGCCGAGGTGATGAAGACGGCCGTCGCCTACCTCGAACCGCACATGGAGAAGACGGACGACGACGGCAAGGGCACGATCGTGCTGGCCACCGTCCGCGGTGATGTGCACGACATCGGCAAGAACCTGGTCGACATCATCCTGTCGAACAACGGCTACACGGTGGTCAACCTCGGGAT
>NZ_JBQOUX010000292.1:0-321 GCF_052216785.1 Streptomyces sp. JW3
TACGACGGTGGCGGGGACCATGTACTCGGGCAGCCGCTCGGCGGCGAACGCCCGGATCGATGACGGTTCACCGTGAGAGACGACATATGCGGTCAGCCGGTCGTCGCGGACCGTGACGGTTGCCTGGGTGACATCGGGGTGGGCGGCGAGGACGGACTCCACCTCACCGAGTTCGATCCGGAAGCCACGGATTTTTACTTGCTCGTCGGCGCGGCCGGCGAAGTGCAGCAGCCCGTCATCCGACCACCGCGCCAGGTCACCGGTCCGGTACATCCGCTGCCCGGGAACGAACGGACAGGCCACGAACCGCTCCGCCGTCAG
>NZ_JBQOUX010000293.1:0-312 GCF_052216785.1 Streptomyces sp. JW3
TCGGTGGTGAGGGTGCCGTCGTCGTTGAGGGTGGTGGTGGACCCGTCCGGGTTGGTGAAGGAGTCGCCGGGGTTGAGTTGCTCGGTGGTGATGTTGCCGGACGGGTCGGTGACGGTGATCTGGCCGGTGTCCGGGTTGAGGACCTCCGTCGAACCGTCCGGGAAGGTGGTGGAGACGGTGCCGTCGGAGTTGAGCTGCGAGGTGGCGCCGTCCGGCGTGGTGAAGGTGTCCGCGGCCGGGTTGAGGTCGCTGGTGGTGACGTTTCCGGCGGCGTCGGTGGTGGTGAGCTGGCCGGTGTCGGGGTTGAGGGTC
>NZ_JBQOUX010000294.1:0-308 GCF_052216785.1 Streptomyces sp. JW3
GGTGTCTCCCTCACCGAGGAGGACATCAACGGCCGGACCACGACGTACGAGTACGACGCCCTCGGCCGCGCCGCCCGGATGTGGGCTCCCTCTCGCCCGACCTCGCAGTCCCCGTCGGCCCGCTTCACCTACGACACCACCATCGGCCAGCCGGTCTCGGTGACCACCGAGTCCCTCACCGACGACGGCGACTACGACGTCTCCACCGTCATCTACGACGGCCTCGGCCGCGAACGCCAGAAGCAGGACCCGGCGGTCGGCGGCGGACGCCTGATCACCGACATCCTGTACAGCGCCAACGGCACCAT
>NZ_JBQOUX010000295.1:0-301 GCF_052216785.1 Streptomyces sp. JW3
GTGGCGAAGTACCGGTAGGCGACGTCGATGGTGATGCCCTGTTCCCGCTCGGCCCGCAGGCCGTCGGTCAGCAGCGCCAGATCGGGCCGGGCGCCCCGGGACGCGCGTTCCACGGCCTCCAGCTGGTCGGCGAGGACCGACTTGGAGTCGTGCAGCAGCCGTCCGACGAGGGTGGACTTGCCGTCGTCGACCGACCCGGCGGTCGCGAGCCGCAAAGTGTCTACGGTGCTCATGTCTAGAAGTACCCCTCGCGCTTGCGGTCTTCCATCGCGGCCTCGGACATCTTGTCGTCGGCGCGGGT
>NZ_JBQOUX010000296.1:0-296 GCF_052216785.1 Streptomyces sp. JW3
GGGGTGCTGCGGTATCTGAACGAGGAGACGGCGGGGGTACTGGCGGGACTGCCGACCCCACAGATCGGCTTCAACTATCTCGGACGCATCGACGCCCGAACCTCCGAGCCGGGACGAGACCGGGACTGGCTACCCGTCGGCGAGGACGTGATCGGTGGGGGTGTGGGTGGGGACTTTCCGGTGTTGCATGCGCTGGAGGTCATGGGTGTAGTGCGTGATCTGGCCGAGGGGCCGGAGTTGGTGTTGTCGGTGTCGTGGCCGGGGCGGTTGTTGGGGGAGGAGTCGGCGCGGGCGCT
>NZ_JBQOUX010000297.1:0-296 GCF_052216785.1 Streptomyces sp. JW3
TCGCCACCGCCGAGTGGATCGACTGGTACTGCCATCGCCGACTCCACGGTGAGATCGGGCACATCCCACCAGTCGAACACCCCCGGGATGGCCGTTGAGCAGGGATCGTCATTGCCAGCCGACGTTGGCCTGCTCTGCCCGTGCCTTGGTCTGGGCGAGGCGGTAGGAGTCGGTGCCGGTCTCCATGATGTTGCCGCCGAAGATGATGCGGTCGACGATGATGGCGTCCCGCCGAGTGGTGTAGCCGATCAACGGACCGGAACTCGCAGGTCACGCCGTGTATTTCGGTCGGCCCG
>NZ_JBQOUX010000298.1:0-287 GCF_052216785.1 Streptomyces sp. JW3
CTGGCCGAGGGGCCGGAGTTGGTGTTGTCGGTGTCGTGGCCGGGGCGGTTGTTGGGGGAGGAGTCGGCGCGGGCGCTGGTCGAGGGCTGGGCGGCGATGCTGTCGGGTCTGGTGGCGCATGTGGAGGAGTCGGGTGGTGGTGGGTTTACGCCGTCTGACTTTCCGTTGGTGGTGTTGGACCAGGGTCAGGTGGAGGAGGCGGAGGCGGCTGTCGCGGGGCTGGTGGAGGTGTTGCCGGTCTCGCCGTTGCAGGAGGGCCTGCTCTTCCACTCGCTGTTCGACCAGGG
>NZ_JBQOUX010000299.1:0-287 GCF_052216785.1 Streptomyces sp. JW3
GGTCCGACCGAGGCCACGGTGATGGCGACTGCGGTGGAGATCGCGGAGGGCGTCACGCCCGAGGACGCGCCGCCGGCCATCGGCCGTCCCCTGGCGAACACGCGCGTCTTCGTGCTGGACGACTTCCTGCGCCCGGTGGCCCCCGGCATGGTGGGTGAGGTGTATCTCGCGGGTCCCGGCCTGGCGCGCGGGTATCTGGGGCGCACGGATCTGACGGCGGAGCGGTTCGTGGCCTGTCCGTTCGTTCCCGGGCAGCGGATGTACCGGACCGGTGACCTGGCGCGGTG
>NZ_JBQOUX010000029.1:0-75177 GCF_052216785.1 Streptomyces sp. JW3
CCCGTCCCCCGCACCTGGTGCGGGGGACGGGCCACCGTCATGTCAGCCGAACTTCGCCGCGTCCAGCCACAAGCGCAGCACCTCGGGGTCGCCGATCACCTGGAGCTCCGGCGCGTTGGGCGGCAGCCGCCGGTAGAAGGCGAGCAGCACGGAGGTGAGCGGCCCGCGCAGCGCCACCGTCGCCCTCTCGTGACCGCGGCGCCAGCTGACGCCCTCCTCGGGCAGCTCGATCAGCCACTCGGCGTTCAGCCCCGGGTCGGTGTCGGTGGCGTGCAGATGGATGCTCCGCCCGGGTGCCCGCAGGTCCTTGGCCGACCCGTCGGGCAGCGCGCGCTGCACGAACTGGACGATCTCCAACCACTCGTCGAGCGCGTCGGCGGCCACCTCGGCCGCGACCGGACACGGGGCCCGGCCCGCCGCGAGCGCCCCGTCCGCGCCGTGCACGACCAGTTCGTGGCACATCCGGCGGGCCCAGAACCCGGCGTCGTTCCGGCCCATCCAGGACCAGGCGTACCCGTCCGGTCCGGCCGCCCGCAGCGCACCGACGACGAGCGAGGCGGCCTCGGCGAACCACTCGTCCAGCGCGGCGGCGTCCCCCCGCCCGGCGGGCCCCGCCACGCCGGCCACCTGGTCCATGGGGACCTCGGCCGAGGCCCGGGTGCGCACCAGGTGCCCGGTCCAGCGCAGGGCGCGGCCGACATGCCGCACCAGGTCCTCCAGGGTCCATTCGGGGCAGGTCGGCACGGTGGCGCCCAGGTCGGCGCCGGCGGTCAGCAGCTCCCGCAACTGCCCCGCCTGGTGGGTGATCTCGTCGCAGTACCGGTCATGTGCGAGCAGCGTCATGCCCGCACCTTATGAGCGGACGATCACCCGAGCACGACGATTTCCGCCGCGTCGAACTCGACCCCGACCCGCTCACCCACCTCCGGCGCGGCCCGCAGCGCACAGGCCGCCTCCAGCCGGGGCAGCTCCGCGTCCCCCGCCGGCTGGAGGCGCACGGCGACATGGGTGCCCCTGAAGGTGCGGGCGGTGACCGTGCAGGGCAGTCCCGCGTCGGCGGCGACCAGCCGGACACCGGCCGGGCGGACCAGTACCGGCCGGGCGCCCTGCGCGCTGCCCTCGGGCACCGGCACCTTGCCCCAGGGGGTGTCGGCGACCGCCCCGGCGACGGTCGCCGGGGCCACGTTGTCGAAGCCGAGGAACCGGGCGACGAACGCGTCGGCGGGCCGCTGCCACACCTCAAGGGGCGTGCCCTGCTGGGCGATCCGCCCGTCCCGCATCACCACCACCCGGTCGGCCAGCGCGAACGCCTCGCCCTGGTCGTGCGTGACCGCCAGCACGGTCGTCCCCAACCGGCCGAACAGCTCCCGCAGTTCCACCACAAGCCGCTCCCGCAGTGAGCGGTCGAGCTGGCCGAGCGGCTCGTCCAGCATCAGCAGCCGGGGCCGGGCCGCCAGCGCCCGGGCCAGCGCGACGCGCTGCTGCTCGCCGCCGGACAGCGCGGCCACCGACCGCCGCCCGGCGCCCGGCAGCCCGACCAGCGCCAGCAACTCCGCGACCCGTTCCCGCTGTTCGGCGCGCGTGGCACCCCGCATCCGGGGTCCGAAGGCGACGTTTCCGGCCACGTCCCGCTGCGGGAACAGCTGGTGGTCCTGGAACATCAGGCCGACCTCGCGCCGGTGCGCGGGTACGCCGGTCCGCTCCCGTCCGTCGAGCAGCACCCGCCCGGCGGCCGGCACCTGGAGCCCGGCGACCACCCGCAGCAGCGTCGACTTGCCGCTGCCGCTGGGCCCGAGCACACACACCACCTCGTGCTCGGCGACGTCGAGATCGACGGCGTCCAGCACGGCCCGCCCGCCGAAGCGGACGGTCACCTCGCGCAGGCTCAGCATGCTCACAGCTCCCCGCTCCGGTCGGTCCGCAGCCGCTCCAGCACCAGCAGGGCCACCGCGCACACCAGCATCAGAATCGTCGAAAGGGCCATCGCCTGGCCGTAGTTCAGGTCGCCGGGGCGGCCCAGCAGCCGGGCCACCGCCACCGGCAGCGTCGGGTTGTCGGGCCGCGCGATGAACACCGTCGCCCCGAACTCCCCGAGCGACACCGCGAACGCGAACCCGGCCGCCACCAGCAGCGCCCGCCGCACCATCGGCAGGTCCACCTCCCGCCACACCCGCCAGGGCGACGCCCCGAGCACGGCCGCCGCCTCCCGCAGCCGCCCGTCCACCGCGCGCAGCACCGGCAGCATGGTCCGCACCACGAACGGCACCCCGACCAGCGCCTGCGCGAGCGGTACGAGAATCCAGGACGACCGCAGATCCAGCGGCGGCTCGTCCAGCGCGATCAGGAACCCGAACCCGACCGTCACCGCCGACACCCCGAGCGGCAGCATCAGCAGCGCGTCGAAGCCGCGCACCAGCCGGCCCGCGTCCCGCCGGGTCAGCGCGGCGGCCGCGAGCCCGCCGATCACCATGGCGATCGCGGTGGCGGCGACGGCGTACTGGAGTGAGTTGCCGATCGCGTCGATCGGCGGGACGAGGAAGGTGCCGCCGTCCTCGTGGGTGAGCGCCCGGTAGTAGCCGAACCCGCCGTCCAGCGACCGCCGCACCAGCACCGCCAGCGGCAGCACGACCAGTACGGCGACGGTGGCCAGCACCCCGGCCAGCAGCCCCCACTGCCCGGCCCCGCGCGGCCGGCGCGCGGTCGTCGAGGCGTCCACCAGCCGCAGCGCGGTCTCCCGCCGCCGTACCGTCCAGGCGTGCACGGCGAGGATCGCGGCGACCGCGCCGAACTGGACCAGGGTCAGCACGGCCGCCGTGGACAGGTCGAACAACTGCGAGGTCTGCCGGTAGATCTCCACCTCCAGGGTGGCGAAGGCGGGTCCGCCGAGGATCTGTACGACGCCGAAGGAGGTGAAGGTGAACAGGAACACCATCAGCGCGGCGGCGGCCACGGCGGGCGCCAGCGCCGGCAGCGTGATCCGCCGCCAGGCGGCGAACGGCGACGCCCCGAGCATCCGCGCCGCCTCCTCCTGCCGGGGGTCGAGCTGCGCCCACAGGCCGCCGGCGGTGCGGATCACGACGGCGTAGTTGAAGAAGACGTGCGCGAGCAGGATCGCCCACACGGTGGTGTCCAGCCGCAGGCCCCACAGGTCGTCGAGCAGCCCGCCGCGCCCGACCAGCGCCAGGAACGCCGTACCGACCACGACGGTCGGCAGCACGAACGGCACCGTGACCACGGCCCGCAGCGCCTGCTTGCCGGGGAAGTCCAGCCGGGCGAAGACGTACGCGCCGGGCAGCGCGATCAGCAGGGTGAGCGCGGTGGAGGCCAGCGCCTGCCAGGTGGTGAACCACAGCACGTGCCGGACGTCGGCGGAGCCGGCCACGTCGGCGATCCGGCCGAGGTGCCAGCCGCTGTCGTCCTTCAGCCCGCGCGCCACGATCGCGGCCACCGGCCAGGCGAAGAAGACGGCGAAGAACGCCACCGGCACGGCCATCAGCCCGAGCCGCGCGACGCTCCCCCGGCGCGCGCCCGTCACTTCAGTACGAGCGAGGTCCACGACTTGACCCAGTCGTCCCGGCCGGCCGCGATCTTCGCCGGCGCCATCGTCTCGGGGTTCTCCACGGTGGGCGTGTTGTCCGCGTACACGGCAGGCAGCTCGGCGTCGTCGACGACCGGGTTGACGTACATGTTGAGCGGCATGTCCTCCTGGAACTTCTTGCTGATCAGGAAGTCGAGGAACGCCTTGCCGCCCGCCGGGTTCTGCGCGTTGCTCAGCAGCCCGGCGAACTCGGTCTGCCGGAAGCAGGTGCCGGTCGCGACCCCCGTGGGCGCGGTCTTCGGCTGCGGGTCGGCGTAGACGACCTCGACCGGCGGCGAGGACGCGTAGGACACGACCAGCGGCCGGTCCCCGCCGGCCTTCTTCCCGCCGGCCGACCCGGAGAACTCCTCGTTGTACGCCTGCTCCCAGCCGTCGACCACCTTGACGCCGTTGGCCCGGAGCTTCTTCCAGTACGCCTGCCAGCCCCCGTCCCCGTACGCGGCGGCGGTCCCGAGCAGGAACCCGAGCCCCGGCGAGGACGTACCGGCGTTCTCCGTCACCAGCAGGTTCTTGTACGCGGGCTTGACCAGGTCGGCGAAGGAGGCCGGCGGGTCGATCTTGTGCTCGCTGAAGTACGCCTTGTCGTAGTTGACGCAGATGTCGCCGTAGTCGACCGGCGTGACCCGGTGCTGGCCGGCGTCCAGCTGGTACTGCTCGTCGACCCGGTCCAGGCCCTTCGCCTCGTACGGCTGGAACAGCCCGTTGTCGAGGGCGCGGGAGAGCAGCGTGTTGTCGACGCCGAAGAAGACGTCGCCCTGCGGGTTGTCCTTGGTCAGGATCGCCTTGTTGACGGCCTGCCCGGCGTCGCCGTCCTCCAGGACCTTGACCTGGTACCCGGACTCCTTCTCGAAGGCGGCGATGACACTCTTCGACGCGGCCCACGAGTCATGGCTGACGAGCGTGACGGTCTTGCTGTCCCCGCCCGCCGCCTCCTCGGACGACGACCCGCACGCGGACAGCGCGACCAGCCCCAGCCCGACGGCCGCCGCGGCCACGCTCTTCTTGGTGATGCCGGTGATGCCGGTGATGCTCACTGATTCCTCCTGGGACGTCCAGGAGAAGACGCGGCCCTGCCCGGGTCCCTCGCGGGTCCCGGGCAGGGCGCAACAGCTCGAGTGATGACCGATCTCCCTACCCAGAATGACCTGGGCCAGGTTCGGAGGGTCTGCGGCCGGTGCCGCACTCTCAGCGCTGTGGCGCTCCCCTGTCGGAATATGAAGATGTGTTCTTACGTCGGTCAGGTTACCGCTCGCTGGCGGCGAGCTGGCCACACGCCCCGTCGATCTCCTGCCCGCGCGTGTCCCGGACGGTCACCGGCACCCCGTGCGCCGCGATGGCCTCGACGAACGCCTTCTCGTCCTCGGGCCGCGAGGCGGTCCACTTGGAGCCCGGCGTCGGGTTCAGCGGGATGAGGTTGACGTGCACCGGCTTACCCTTGAGCAGCCGGCCGAGCCGGTCACCGCGCCAGGCCTGGTCGTTGATGTCCCGGATCAGCGCGTACTCGATGGACAGCCGGCGCCCCGACCGCGCGGAGTACGCGAACCCTGCGTCCAGCACCTCGCGCACCTTCCACCGGGTGTTGACCGGCACGAGGGTGTCGCGCAGCTCGTCGTCGGGGGCGTGCAGCGAGATCGCGAGCCGGCACTTGAAACCCTCGTCGGAGAAGCGGTGGATGGCCGGCACGAGACCGACCGTCGACACGGTGATGCCGCGCTGCGACAGCCCCACGCCGTCCGGCTCGGGGTCGGTCAGCCGCCGGATGGCGCCCACCACCCGGTTGTAGTTGGCGAGCGGCTCGCCCATCCCCATGAAGACGATGTTGCTCAGCCGCGCCGGCCCTCCCCCAGAGCCTCCGGCCTGGGAGGTGCCCCCAGGGACCTCCCCGTCCCTGAGCGCCCGCATACCGTCCACGATCTGGTGCACGATCTCGGCGGTCGACAGGTTCCGGTCCAGCCCGGCCTGCCCGGTGGCGCAGAACGGGCAGTTCATGCCGCAGCCCGCCTGCGAACTGATGCACATGGTCACCCGGTCCGGGTAGCGCATGAGCACCGACTCGACGAGCGTGCCGTCGAACAGCCGCCACAGCGTCTTGCGGGTGGTCCCCTCGTCCGTCGACAGATGCCGTACGACGGTCATCAGCTCGGGCAGCAGCGCCTCGCGCAGCTTCTCCCGCGAACCGGCCGGGATGTCGGTCCACTGCTCCGGCTCGTGCGCGTACCGCGCGAAGTAGTGCTGCGAGAGCTGCTTGGCGCGAAACGCCTTCTCACCGGCCGCGGCGACCGCCTCCTTGCGCTCGGCGGGCGTGAGGTCGGCGAGATGCCGCGGCGGCTTCTTGGCTCCGCGCGGGGCGACGAATGTGAGTTCTCCGGGTGCAGGCATAGCTCATCCAGTGTCGCAGACATACGAAGAGGAGCCCGCCACCCTGTGGACAACGGGCCCCTCAACGCACAAACCGCAGGTCAGCCCGATCCGACGAAGATCACCAACAGCAGCCAGGCCACCGGCGCCGTGGGCAACAGCGAGTCCAGCCGGTCCATGATTCCGCCGTGCCCCGGCAGCAGCGTGCCCATGTCCTTGATGCCGAGATCGCGCTTGATCATCGACTCGCCGAGGTCGCCCAGTGTGGCGCTGACCGCGACGGCCAGGCCCAGCAGCAGGCCCTGCCACCAGGTGCCGCCGTCGATCAGGAAGTGCGTGCACAGCGCGCCCGCCGCCATCGCGAAGGTCACCGCGCCGACCAGACCCTCGCGGGTCTTGCCGGGGCTGATGCGCGGCGCCAGCTTGGTCTTGCCGAAGCGCCAGCCGACCGCGTAGGCGCCGGTGTCGCTGACGACCGTCAGTATCAGGAAGACCAGCACCCGCCACGGACCGTCGTCGGCCGCCAGCATCATGGCGACGAACGTGGCCAGGAACGGCACGTAGAACGCCGCGAAGACGCCCGCCGTGACGTCCCGCAGATAGTCCTGCGGCGGCCGCGTCATCCGCCAGACCAGGACGGCGAGCGCGGTGAGCGCCATGGCGACCCACGCGCCGTCGGCGCCCTTCACATACCCGGCGATCACCATCGCCGCGCCGCCGACCGCGAGCGGCACCAGCGGCGCGTGGATGCCCTTGCGCTCGTCCAGCCGCTTGGTCAGCTCCCACAGCCCGACCACCACGGCGACCACGACGACGCCCACGAAGACGGCCTTGACGAAGAACAGCGACGCGACGATCACCGCGCCGAGCCCGACCCCGACCCCTATGGCCGCACCCAGGTCGCGCCCCGCGCTCTTCTTCTGCGGCGGGGGCGCCGGCTGCGGGGCGGCGGCGGGCATGGGCTCCGGATTCTGCGGCGCGGTCGGCGCGGTCGGGTCGCGGAACAAGGGACCGCCCTGCCGAGCGGCGGCCCCCCGGTCGTCATCCTGGTCTCCGCCGAAGCCGGGTACGTCGTCGGGCACGATGGGCATGGGCCGAGTCTGCTGCGCGTACGGCGCATCGTAGGCGGGACCCGCCGGGGCAGCCCCCTGGACAGGTCCCTGCTCGGACGGCCCCCAGTACCCGGCTTGTGGCGGCGCCCCCCAGGAAGAGTCGTTCATCAGACCTCGAGCAGCTCCGCTTCCTTGTGCTTGAGGAGCTCGTCCACCTGCGCGACGTACTTCGCGGTGGTGTCGTCGAGCTCCTTCTCCGCGCGGCGGCCCTCGTCCTCGCCGACCTCGCCGTCCTTGACCAGCTTGTCGATGGAGTCCTTGGCCTTGCGGCGCACCGAACGGATCGAGACCTTGGCGTCCTCGCCCTTGCTCCGGGCCACCTTGATGTACTCGCGGCGGCGCTCCTCGGTCAGCTCCGGGAACGTCACGCGAATGATGTTGCCGTCGTTGCTCGGGTTGACGCCCAGGTCGGAGTCACGGATCGCCTGCTCGATGTTGCGCAGCGCGGTCTTGTCGAACGGCGTGACCACGGCCATCCGCGGCTCGGGCACGGAGAACGAGGCCAGCTGGTTGATCGGCGTCGGCGCGCCGTAGTAGTCGGCCACGATCTTGTTGAACATCGCCGGGTGCGCACGTCCGGTGCGGATCGCGGCGAAGTCCTCCTTGGCGACCACGACGGCCTTCTCCATCTTCTCCTCGGCTTCGAGGAGGCTCTCTTCGATCACCACTTGCTCCTGCGTGTCTTGAGTAGGCCCGGCTGCGGTTCCTCGTAGGGGCGGCGGCCGGCTGCGTCGCGTCTTGTTCCTGCACGGTTCCCGACCGGCAGGACATTGTCCATCCCCCGGCCCGGGGGTCAGTTGCGGTCGGCCCCGTCGCCCACGAGCGTGCCGATCTTCTCACCCTTGACGGCTCGGGCGATATTGCCGGCCTTCAGGAGTTCGAAGACGACGATCGGGAGCTTGTTGTCACGGCAGAGGGTGACCGCCGTGGCGTCGGCGACCTTCAGGTCCCGGGTGATGACCTCGCCGTAGCCGAGGGCGTCGAACTTGACCGCGTCCGGGTTGGTCTTCGGGTCGGAGTCGTACACCCCGTCCACCCCGTTCTTGCCCATGAGCAGCGCCTCGGCGTCGATCTCCAGGGCGCGCTGGGCGGCGGTGGTGTCGGTGGAGAAGTACGGCATGCCCATGCCGGCGCCGAAGATGACCACGCGGCCCTTCTCCAGGTGCCGCACGGCGCGCAGCGGGATGTAGGGTTCGGCGACCTGGCCCATGGTGATGGCGGTCTGCACCCGGCAGTCGACGCCCTCCTTCTCCAGGAAGTCCTGGAGGGCGAGGCAGTTCATCACGGTGCCGAGCATGCCCATGTAGTCGGAGCGGGCCCGGTCCATGCCGCGCACCTGGAGTTCGGCGCCGCGGAAGAAGTTCCCGCCGCCGATGACGATCGCGATCTGCGCGCCGTCCCGGACGACGGCCGCGATCTCGCGCGCGATGGCGTGCACCACGTCGGGGTCGACGCCCAGGCCCCCGCCGCCGGAGAACGCCTCTCCGGACAGCTTCAGCAGAAACCGGCCGCTCACTTTGCCGTCGTCGCTCTTCTCGGCCTTGGTGGTGGTCATGGAGATCTCGCCTCTTTTACGTGGGTCACACATACGAAGGAGGCCATTGCCGGGGGGTGGGTTCATCCCTGCGCGGCAATGGCCTCCTCGTCAGATCTGCGGTCGTCCGCCACACGCGGGTGCGCGGACGACTGCTGCCGACCCTACCGGGGCCGGGCGTCCGTCGCGGTGCGGACTCAGATGCCGACCTTGATGCGCGAGAAGCGCTTCAGGCTGACACCGGCCTCGTCCAGGACCTTCTGGACCGACTTCTTGTTGTCCAGCGCGTACGGCTGGCCGAGCAGCGTGGCGTCCTTGAAGAAGCCGTTGAGGCGACCCTCGACGATCTTCGGCAGGGCGGCCTCGGGCTTGCCCTCGGCGCGGGTGGTCTCCTCGGCGATGCGCCGCTCGGACTCGACGACCTCGGCCGGCACGTCGTCCTTGGAGAGGTACTTCGGCGCGAACGCGGCGATGTGCTGGGCGACGCCCTTGGCGATCTCGGCGTTGGGCTTGTCCAGCTCGACGAGGACACCGATCTGCGGCGGCAGGTCGGGCATCGTGCGGTGCATGTAGGCGGTGACGTAGCCGTCGGTGAACTGCGCGAAGCGGTCC
The DNA here is from genome assembly GCF_052216785.1 of Streptomyces sp. JW3. Taxonomy (NCBI): domain Bacteria; kingdom Bacillati; phylum Actinomycetota; class Actinomycetes; order Kitasatosporales; family Streptomycetaceae; genus Streptomyces; species Streptomyces sp. JW3. The sequence goes on from NZ_JBQOUX010000029.1 coordinate 9,215, forward strand.
AGGACGATCTTCTCGCCGAGGTTGGCGTTGGCCTCGTCGACGTACGCCTGGACGGTCTTGCCGGCCTCGATCTCGGAGGCGAGCAGCGCCTCCAGGTCGGCCGGGGCGGTCTTGGCGACGTGCTCGGCGATCGCGGTGGCGACGGCCTGGAACTTGTCACCCTTGGCGACGAAGTCCGTCTCGCACTTCAGCTCGACGAGGACACCGGAGGAGTTGTCGTCGGCGATGATCGAGACGACCGCGCCGTTCTCGGCGGAGCGGCCCTCGCGCTTGGCGACGCCCTTCTGGCCCTTGATACGGAGCGCCTCGACGGCCTTGTCGACGCTGCCCTCGGCCTCGTCCAGCGCCTTCTTGCAGTCCATCATGCCGGCGCCCGTGAGCTCACGGAGCTTCTTGACGTCGGCGGCGGTGTAGTTCGCCATGATTCAGGAATCTCTCTCGAAGTCTGAAGATCTACGGGCCGAAACGGCGGGGGCTTCGTGGGCCCCCGCCGTTCAGAACCCGAAGGTGGTGAGGGGTCAGGCCTGCTCGGCGTCCGCGGCGGGGGCCTCGGTGGCCGGAGCCTCGGTGGCCTCGGCGGCGGGGGCCTCGGCAGCCGGGGCGTCCTCGGCGGCGGGCGCCTCCGCGGCCGGAGCCTCGGCAGCGGCCTCGGCCGGCTTCTCGGCGTCGGCGGCGGGCGCCTCCTCGGCCTTCTTCTCGCCCTCGAGCAGGTCGCGCTCCCACGCGGCCAGCGGCTCGCCCGCGGCCTTGTCGCCCTTGCCCTCGGTGGCGACACCGGAGCGGGAGATGAGGCCCTCGGCGACCGCGTCGGCGATCACCCGGGTGAGCAGCGTGACGGAACGGATCGCGTCGTCGTTGCCGGGGATCTTGTAGTCGACCTCGTCGGGGTCGCAGTTGGTGTCGAGGATGGCGACGACCGGAATGTTGAGCTTCCGGGCCTCACCGACCGCGATGTGCTCCTTCTTGGTGTCCACGATCCAGACGGCGCTGGGCACCTTGGACATCTCGCGGATACCGCCGAGGGTCTTCTCCAGCTTGGCCTTCTCGCGCGAGAGCACGAGAAGCTCCTTCTTGGTCAGACCGGACGCGGCGACGTCCTCGAAGTCGATCTGCTCGAGCTCCTTGAGGCGCTGCAGGCGCTTGTAGACGGTCGAGAAGTTGGTGAGCATGCCGCCCAGCCAGCGCTGGTTGACGTAGGGCATGCCGACGCGGGTGGCCTGCTCGGCGATGGCCTCCTGCGCCTGCTTCTTCGTGCCGACGAACATGACCGTGCCGCCGTGGGCGACGGTCTCCTTGACGAACTCGTAGGCGCGGTCGATGTACGACAGCGACTGGAGCAGGTCGATGATGTAGATGCCGTTGCGCTCGGTGAAGATGAAGCGCTTCATCTTCGGGTTCCAGCGACGGGTCTGGTGACCGAAGTGGACGCCGCTTTCCAGCAGCTCCCGCATCGTGACGACGGCCATGGCCGTATCTCCTTGAAGTTCTCGGTTGTGCCGCGGATGCCGGACGGCTTCCGCGCCTGACGCCCGCTGTGCGCCGTGCCACTGAGGACCGAGGGGCGCTGACCCGAGGCTTGGTGCTGTCTCGTGCCGGGGCGTGCGAAGTCGACCCGGTCACCCGGGTCGCCACCAGAAGTGTACGGGACCCGGGGAGCACCGGGTGACGCCGCTGTCCACAACCGGCGAGTAGTCCACAGGCCCCGGCGCGGACCGGCCGTTCCGGGGACGGTTCTCGCATGCGAGCGAGACGATGGGTGGCGCGATGGATGGCGCGATGGATGCCTGCGCGGGCGTGGCGGCGGCGATGGCTGGTGCCGGTCCTTTTCCTGGCCCTGCTTCTGGCCCTGCCGGTTTCTCCGATGTCGATGCCGATGTCGATGTCGATGTCGATGTCGATACAGGAGGTGGCCACGGCGTCCGACTCCGCGGCCGTCCCGGCCGTCGCCCGGACCTGGCCGACCGGTGGGCGGCCCGCCGTCCTGCGGGGCTGGGCGCCGCCGGCGACGCCGTACGGGCCGGGCCACCGCGGGGTGGACCTGGCGGCCGCGCCCGGTGCCGCGGTGCGGGCGGTGGCGGCGGGCCGGGTGACGTTCGCCGGGCGGGTGGCGGGCCGGGGCGTCGTCTCGGTGGAACTGGCGGGCACCGGCACGCCGCCGCTGCGCACGACCTACGAACCGGTACGGGCCTCGGTGGCCAAGGGCGACGAGGTGGCGGCCGGCGACCCGGTCGGCACGGTGGAGGCACCAAGCGCCCACTGCCCGGCCGGCTGCCTCCACTGGGGCCTGCGCAGCGCCGACACCTACCTGAACCCACTGTCTCTGCTGCCCCCGTGGCTGCTGAACGGCGGCCCGTCCCGACTGCTGCCGGTGCTGGGAGTACCACTCCCCTGACCTGCGCCGGGCCGCACGTACGGGGGTACCACCGCCTGCCCGCGCCCCGGCTCGCACCGGTACTCGTCAGGAGCGGCCCAGGTGCCGGGCCCGGCGTTCGGCGGCGGCGTGCCACCAGCCGGGCGGAGACGGTCCCACGGCGGCGGAAGAGGGCTGGTCGGGGTGGAGCCCGAGGCTCCGCAGCGCACCGGCCCGCACCTGTACGCCGAACCAGTCGTGCCCGGCCCGAACGGCATCCAGTCGATGCCGCGCTCACGCAGTCAAGCGCGGACCGCCGCCAGCGGAGCCGGAGTCGGGCGGTCCGGCAGGTTCTCGTACGCGGCGACGGTGATCCATGCGGTGCCGGGCGGGTTCATGGCCCCATGGTGGTGGAAGCCGATGCGGGTGTCACCATGGTGGTGGAAGCCGATGCGGGTGTCACCACCGCGCAGGAGGCAGCACCGGAGGCACCAGGCCGCACCCGGCACGCCCCGCACGAGGCCGCACCCGGTACGCCCCGCCCGCCCGGAGCCCATCAGCCCCGTACACCCCGCAGCACCATCGACACCGCCGCGTCCGTGATCACCGTCGGATCCTCCGCCGCGCCCAGCTCGATCCGCCGCACCGCCGCGTCGACCACGCCCTGGAGCAGCATCGCCGCGAGCCGCGGCTCCCGGTGCCCCATCTCGCCGAGCGCCTCGACGATCATCGCGACCAGTCCGCCGTGCGCCGCCCGGATCTTCTCCCGGGCCCCGGCGTCCAGCTCGCTGGCCGAGATCGCGACCACGGCCCGGTGGCGCCGGTCACCGACCAGTTCCAGTTGCTTGCGCACATACGCCTCGACCTTGGCGTCCGGGCGCCCGGCGGCGGCCATCGCGGCCTCCACCTCGGCCGCCCAGACCGGGAAGTCGACCGCGCACAGCTCCTCCACGACCGCGGCCCGCGACCGGAAGTACTCGTACACGGAGGACCGCGCGAGGCCCGTCCGCTCGGCGAGGGCGGGGAAGGTCAGCGCCTCCGTCCCGCCCTCGGACAGCAGGGAGCGTGCCGCGTCCAGCAGGGCGGCACGCTGCATCGACCGGTGCTCGGCCACAGAGGCCGCTCGAATCCTTGGCACGTCAACCACTTTACGGACGCACCGCCCCGGACGGGAGACGCCGTCCCCGTCCGGCCGAGCGGCGCCCCGGCCGGTCGCGGCGGGGACGGCCGGGTCAACGCCCGAATCCGGCCAGTTTCGCGCGCAGTTGCAGCACCGACTTGGTGTGGATCTGGCTGACCCGGCTCTCGGTGACCCCCAGCACATTGCCGATCTCGGCGAGGGTGAGTCCCTCGTAGTAGTAGAGCGTGACGACGGTCTTCTCACGCTCCGGGAGCGTGTTGATCGCCCGTGCCAGGAACCGGCGCAGTTCCCGGTCCTCGGCCACCTCCACCGGATTGTCGGCGGCGGTGTCCTCCAGCGTGTCCATGAGGCTGAGCCGGTCCCCGCCCTCCCCGCCGACATGCAGCAGCTCCTCCAGCGCCACCACGTTGGCCAGCGACAACTGGCTGAAGACCGAGTGCAGTTCCTCGACCGCGATCCCCATCTCGTCGGCCACCTCCCCCTCGGAGGGGGTCCGCCGCAGCCGGGCCTCCAGGGTGGCGTAGGCCCGCTCCACGCTCCGCGCCTTCTGCCGCACCGAACGCGGGATCCAGTCCAGCGCCCGCAGCTCGTCGATCATCGCGCCCCGGATCCGGGTGATCGCGTACGTCTCGAACTTGATCTCCCGGCCCAGGTCGAACTTCTCGATCGCGTCGATCAGCCCGAACACCCCGGACGACACGAAGTCCGCCTGCTCGACGTTGGGCGGCAGCCCCACGCTCACCCGGCCCGCCACGTACTTCACCAGGGGCGAGTAGTGCAGGATCAGCTGTTCCCGCAGCCGTTCGTCCCCCGTCGTCTTGTACGACCGCCACAGCTCGTCGAGCGTCGAGGGGGCGGGCGGCCGCACGCTGCCACCGTCGCGGGCGGCTGGGGGGACCGCCGCCCGTCCGGGCCCGGAGGTGTGCTGGGGCATTCGTCGCCTTGTGCCGTTCTGCCGTGTTCTGGTGCCGTCTGTGGACTGTCGGTCCGCTGTCTGGATGGCGCCTGTCTGCGTGGGGGTCTACAGGGAAGTCTTCGTGAGCGTAGCGTGACTGAGCTGTCGCGGTGCGCGAAGAGAAGACCCCCGACGGTGCGCAGATACGTTCCGCTTGACGCTCTCCCGATACATCGCGATCGCACAGCGTGATCACTCGAATACCTCAACTACGGGAATTCCCAAGGGCGTAGGGGTTCCCCCGGACGGCCGAACACGCTCGGTCAGCACGGGTCGCGAGCGGCTCGGGCGGAGATCATCGCCTGGCGTGTCAACTTCCAGCCGTCGTCGTGTCGTTCGACGTAACCGAGTGCTCGAAGCTCGTACAGTCTCGCGATCGCGTCGTCCTGCGATGTCTGGGCGCGGCGCGCGATCCCGGCGGGCGCCGCGGTCCCGCGGGCCGGGAGCGCCGCCAGTACCTGCCGGGCGCCGGGCTCCAGCAGGTCGGTGGGGAGCACCGGGCCGCGCCGGTCCGGGGCCAGCTCGCCCATGTCACCGACCAGCTCGACGATCTCGGCGGCGTCGGTGACGAGGACGGCGTCGCCGCGCAGCAGTTCGTGGACGCCGGCGGACAGGGCGCTGGTGGCGGGCCCGGGCACCCCTATGGTGTGCCGGCCCAGCCGCCCGGCCGCCCGGGCCGTGACGAGCGAGCCGCTGCGGTGGGCGGCCTCGACGACGACCGTGCCCCGGGTGAGCGCGGCGATCACCCGGTTGCGCAGGATGAATCGGCTCGGTGTCGGATGCTCGCCGGGCGGCAGTTCGCCGGCCACCAGTCCCTGTTCGGCGATCCTTCTGATCAGCTCGGCGTGGCCGCGCGGGTAGGGCCGGTCGACGCCGCAGGCCAGCACGGCGACGGTGGCCCCGCCGGCCCCGAGGGCGCCCCGGTGGGCGGCGCCGTCCACCCCGTAGGCCCCGCCTGACACCACCACCCAGCCGCGCTCGGCGAGGTCGGCGGCGAGGGTGGCCGCCATGTGCGCCCCGTACGCGGTGCAGGCCCGGGCGCCGACCAGGGCGACGGACTTCAGCGCCCACATCCGCAGGCTGGGCCGGCCCCGCACCCACAGTCCCAGCGGCCGGGCGTCCCCGAGGTCGTCGAGCTGCCCCGGCCACTCGGCCTGCCCCGGCGCGACGAACCGCACCCCCGCCGCCCCGGCGGTGTCCAGGTCGCGGTGCGGGTCGGCCTGTTCGGCGCGGGCCCGCAGTCCCGCCCAGCGCCGGTCGGTCACGCCCGGCAGGAGCGGCCGGCCCGTCCGCAGCCGTCGGGCCACCTCCCGGACTCCGTGTTCGCGCACCCACCGCCCGCCGGTCTCGTCGCCGGGTTCGACGACCCGGGTGAGGAAGACCCGGTCGAGCAGTTCCGCACCCCGCTCTTCTCCGGTCGCCCCGTTCCGCTCCTCGGCCGCGCTCACGTCATCGCCCCGATCGTCATGGGCGTACCGCGCGGCACGCCGGTGCGCAGATGCAGGGCCAGGGCCACGTCTCCGGCGTCCGGCCGGTCGTGTCCGACCAGGTCGGCCACGGTCCAGGCGACCCGCAGCACGCGGTCGAGGCCGCGGGCGGTGAGGGCGCCCCGGTCCAGGCTGTGTTCCGCCTCGTCCAGCGCGCCGGGCACGGCGTACCAACGGCGGCGCAGCTCGCGTCCGGGGACTTCGCTGTTGGTGCGCCAGGGGGTGCCGGCGAGGCGGGCCGCGGCCCGTTCCCTGGCCGCGCGCACCCGGTCGGCGACCGTGGCGGTGGACTCGCCCGGGGTGCCGCACGCGGCCAGCCCGGCGCGGGTGACGCGGTCCACCTCGACCCGCAGGTCGACCCGGTCCAGCAGCGGTCCGGACAGCCGGGCCTGGTAGCGGCGGATCACTGGAGACGGGCACTCGCAGAACTGGTCCTTGAGCGAGAAGCGCCCGCAGGGACAGGGGTTGGCGGCGAGCACCATCAGGAACCGGGCGGGGAAGCGCACGACTCCGGCGCTGCGCGCGATGACCACGTGCCCGCTCTCCAGCGGTTGGCGCAGGGCGTCGAGGGCCTGGCCGCTGAACTCCGGGGTCTCGTCCAGGAAGAGGACGCCTCGGTGCGAGAGCGACACCGCGCCGGGCCGGGCGATGCCGCCACCGCCGCCGACGAGGGACTGCATGGTCGCCGAGTGGTGCGGTGCGCAGTAGGGGGCGGTGCCGATCAGCGGCCTGTTCATGGGCAGCAGTCCGGCCACCGAGTGCACCGCCGTCACCTCCAGCGACTCCTGGCGGGTGAGCGGGGGCAGGATCGCGGGCAGCCGCTCGGCGAGCATCGTCTTGCCGGCGCCGGGCGGGCCCTCCAGGAACAGGTGGTGGCCGCCGGCCGCGGCGATCTCCACGGCGGTGCGCGCCGCCGGCTGGCCCACCACGTCGGCGAGGTCGTGGTCCTGGTCGGACGGTCCGGCTCCGTGCATCCCGGTGACCGCGCCGGCGCCCGGCGCCCGCAGTCCGGACAGCAGGGAATCGGGCCGGCCCTGCTGGTCGGGTTCCATGTCCGGTACGGGTTCGTCGGCGAGCACGGCGATCAGCTGGCGCAGGCTGCGCACCCCGAGCACCGAGATGCCGGGCACCAGGGACGCCTCGGCGGCGGCGCTCTCCGGCACCACCACCTGTTCGTACCCGGCGTCCGCGGCGGCCAGCACCGCCGGGAGGATGCCGCGTACCGGCCGGACCCGGCCGTCCAGACCCAGCTCCCCGATCATGACGAGGTCGGCGAGCACCCGGGGGTCGATCCGCTCGGCGGCGCCGAGGACGGCCGCCGCCACCGCGATGTCGAAGCCGCTGCCGCTCTTGGGCACGGAGGCCGGGCTGAGCCCCACGGTGAGTTTCTTCTGCGGCCACTGGACGCCGGAGTTGACCACCGCGGCCCTGACCCGGTCCCGGCTCTCCGTCAGGCTCTTGTCGGGCAGCCCCACCAGGGTGAAGGCCGCGACGCCAGGCTCCAGGTCGGCCTGCACCTCGACCACCACGCCCTCGACTCCGGCCAGGGCCACCGAGCAGGTACGGGCGAACGCCATCACGCCACCCCCCGCGCGTGCTCGACGACGGGTGCGCCGCGGCGTGGCAGCAGCACACCCACCAGGTCGATGCGGACGCCGCCGGGCGGTGCCCCGCCGTGGGACTGGATCCAGCGCTGGGCGAGGTCGCGCAGTCGCTGCGACTTCTCCGGGGTCACCGCGGCCATCGGGTGCTCGAAGGAGCCGGCCCTGCGGGTCTTCACCTCGCAGACGACCAGGACGTCCCCGTCCCGGGCCACGATGTCGATCTCTCCGGTCCGGCCGCAGCGCCAGTTGCGCTCCACGACCTCCATGCCGGCCTCGGCCAGCCTGCGGGCGGCGAGCGTCTCGCCGTACCTGCCCATCGCACTGCGTGCGTTCATGTCGGCACCACCTCCGGTGCCAACGGTCACGCAGGCCGGCCGACCATGTTGATCATGGTGGGTTACTCACCGGTTGTGGACAACTCCGTCACCCTTGCGGGTGAATTAGCCCCCGGGAAGCTCCAGGTCGCTCTTGTTCAGCTCCTCGATGTTCACGTCCTTGAACGTGAGGACCCGGACCTGCTTCACGAAGCGGGCCGGCCGGTACATGTCCCACACCCAGGCATCCGCCATGGACACCTCGAAGAACACCTCACCCTGGACCGAGTGCACCTGCATCTCGTAGTCGTTGGTCAGATAGAAGCGCCGCTCGGTCTCGATCACGTATTTGAACAGACCGACGACGTCTCGATACTCCCGATAGAGCTTCAGCTCCATCTCGGTCTCGTATTTCTCGAGGTCCTCGGCGCTCATGGCATGTTCCCCTTCAGCCGTGCGATCCCACCATTGTGCGCCAGGTCCGTGAGCCGCTAGACGATTTCGGTGTCAAGGGTCACCGGCCCGGCCGGTGGACCCTCGTCGAGCAGCGTGCGCAGCAGCTCGGCGAGTCTGGTCGGATACACCGTCTCATGGGCCCGGGCCAGTTCCCGGCACGTCCACCAGCGTGCTCCGGCCACGCTGCGCCGCTCCAGCTCGGTCAGGGCGGTGGCGGCGGTCGCGGTCTGGGTGGTGCGGGCCAGGTAGTACCACTCGTCCTGGTCCCAGCGGCGGCCGGCGAACGGGAAGGAGCAGCGGCGCCGCCACAGCACCGGTCCGAGGTCGACCTCGGTGATGCCGGTCTCCTCGGTGAGCTCCCGGCGGGCGGCCTGCTCGCGGGTCTCGTCGCCCTCGACACCGCCGCCCGGGGTGAACCACCAGTCGTCGGCGGGATCGTCCGGCTCGTGGCCGTGCAGCAGCAGGATCCGGTCCTCGGGATCGAGGAGCACGACCCGGGCGACCCTGCGCAGGCCTCCGGTGTAGGTGTCCGCAGCGGGCACCGGCAGGTCCGGGCCCTCTCCCACCGGGCCCGTCTCAGCTCGCATCGGCCGGCCCGGTCCGGGCCCGGGAGCGGGCCGCCCACTTGGCCACCGGTCCGTACCCGGCCCCGGCGAGGATCAGCACCACCCCGCCGGTCACCGCCCACAGGACGAGGCGCAGCGGCCCTGGTTCGGACAGGGCGCCGAGTTCGGCGAAGCCGGTCGGGCGGGGCAGCATGCCGTCCAGCGGCCAGACCACGGCGTCCACCCGGGCGTCCACGGCGGAGCGGGCCACGGTGCCGCCGGCCGCGTCGGTCAGGTGGGCGGTGGAGTCCAGCGAGGTGCGGCGTTCGTCGCCGAGCAGGAACAGGCGTCCCTCAGGAACGGTGACACCGGCGAAGTGGCTGCTCTCGGCGGCCGTACCGGCGGGCAGGTACGGCTCGTCGATCTCCTTGCCGTTGACCTCGAGCCGGCCGTCCTGGCAGCAGGAGACGGTGTCGCCGCCGACCGCGACCACCCGCTTGACCATGGGGGCGTTGGCCCAGGCCGCGTCCTTGAAGACGACCACGTCACCGCGGCGCACCTCGCTGCCGTCGACGCGCTGCGCCAGTATCCGGTCGCCGACGCCGATGGTCGGGGTCATCGAGTCGGTGGGCACGGTGTACGGCCGGTAGACCACCGCGCCCCAGACGAACCCGCCGAGGAACAGCACCAGACCCAGCGCGACGGCCAGTGAGGACAGTCGCTGCCCGGTCCGGCTGCCCGCCTGGCCCGTGGTCGTGGCGCCCCCGCGCGGGGCCGTACCTGTCGTGCTCTCGCCACCCATGGATCCGCACCCTACCCGGCGGTACCCGGGGAGGTCAGCCCCGGCAGCCCCCGTGGATCCAACCCCGTGGAGCGCGTGGCCCTCAGCGGGTCCCGCCGGCCTGCACCCGCCGACGCCGCCACAGGACGAACGGCACGGCCCCGGCGAGGGCCAGGCCCTGGGGTGCCACGGACAGCGCACCGGCCGCCGACGACTGGTCGTTCACCGCGCTCTGGTCGAAGGTGTCCGGCACCGGCAGCGTGCTCCAGTGGTTGACCGGCCAGGCGACCACGATGGCGCGGCCGATGACCTCGTCCACCGGGACCATGCCGTTGTTCTTGTCGGACGCGTTGTACCGGGAGTCCCGCGAGTTCTGCCGGTGGTCGCCCATCACCCAGAGGTAGCCCTCGGGCACCTTGACCTTGAACTGGCCGCCCTGGTCGTCGGCGCTGCACGGGGTGTTGCCGGCGTAGACGTACGACGACTCGTCCAGCGCCGTGCCGTTGACCTTGAGCGGGCCGGTGCCCTTGCACTCGACGGTGTCGCCGCCGACGCCGACGACCCGCTTGATGAGGTCCTTCTCCTCCGCGGACGGCATCAGGCCGACCCAGCTGAGGACCGTCTGGAGGGCGTTCGGCTCGGCCACCGGCTCGCCGGCCAGCCAGTCGGCCGGGTCGTGGAAGACGACGACCTCGCCGCGCTCGGGCTCGGAGCCGAACCACGGCGTGAGCTTGTCGACCAGGACCCGGTCACCGATGGTGAGGGTGTTCTGCATCGACGCGGAGGGGATCGAGAAGGCCTGCACCAGGAAGGTCTTGATCACCAGCGCGAGCACCAGCGCGATGACGATCAGGATGGGCAGCTCCTTCCAGAAGGAGCGCTGTTTCCTGGCCGGTTTGGCGGGCGGAGGCGGCGCGCCGCCCGGCCGCCGGCCACCGATCCCGTCCGGGCCGTGCGGACCGGCCGGGCCGTGCGGACCACTCGGGCCCTCTGCCGCCTCCCGACCGGCCGTCACCGCGCCGCCGTCCGGGCCCGCCCCGGCGTCACTCCGGGGGTCCGGGCCGCCGTCCGCCGTCGGGGGGGCCGCATCCACGGGGCGCCCGCGGTCCTCCTCGCCACCGTGTCCGGACCGTGCGCCCACCGCCACATCCCCCACGCCAACTCCTTACTCCGTGCCGCCGCCTGCCCCGCGCACGGTGCAGGCCCACCACTCCCATAACGAGCGGGAGTTCCGCAGGGCTCGGGAGCTGGATCATCTCGTTCGAATCTTCGGGGGCCACACTATGCGACCGGGCGGTGGCGGCGGTCGTTCCGGCGCCCGCGTCGGCCACGGAGGCGAAGGTCGCCGGCTCCTTCAGGGTGCTCCAGTGCCCGAACGGCCAGGCGATCACCCTGGCCCGGCCGACCACCTCGTCCAGGGAGACCGTGCCGAAGTCGGTGTCCTGGTGGTAGCGGGAGTCGGCGGAGTTGGCCCGGTGGTCGCCCATCACCCACAGCCGCCCCTTGGGGACGGTCACGTCGAACCGGGTGTCGGAGGGGGTGTTGCCGGGATAAAGGTAGTCGTCCTCCTCCAGGGGCACGCCGTTGACCGTGATCCGGCCCTGGGTGTCGCAGCACTTGACCCGGTCGCCGCCGACCCCGACGACCCGTTTGATCAGGTCCTTCTCGTCGTCGGACGGCAGCAGGCCGATGAAGACCAGGGCCTCCTTGACCTGCTTGACGACGACGGGGTCGTCCTTCGTGCTGGTCTGCTCGTCCTGGAGCCAGCCGCCGGGGTCGCGGAAGACCACCACGTCGCCGCGCTCGGGCTCGGAGCCGAACCAGGGGGTCAGCTTGTCCACCAGCACCCGGTCGCCGATCCGGATGGTCTGCTCCATCGAGCCCGACGGGATCACGAAGGCCTGCACCAGGAACGTCTTCAGGACCAGCGCTATCACCACGGCGACCCCGACCAGGAGCGGTATCTCCTTGACGGCGCCGCGCCGGCGGCGCCGCTTGACCTTGCGCTGGAGCTTGCGCCGCTCGGCCCGGCTGCGGCCGCCGCCGGACCGGCCGGCCGGTCGCCGTGAGCCGGTCGGCAGCAGGTTCTCCGCGGGGCTGCTGGGCGCCCCGCGGGGTTTGCCGCGGCTACCCATCCGCGTCCTCGCCGTCGGGTACCCGCGCGTACGCACCGGGCCGGTCGAAGCCGGTGAGATGGCCGAAGGGCCAGACGATCCAGTCGGCGCGGCCGATCACGTCGTCCACCGGGACCATGCCGCCGCCGGGCGAGCCGAGGTGGTCGCGGGAGTCGCTGGAGTCGGCGCGGTGGTCGCCGAGGACGAAGAGGGTGCCGTCCGGCACCTCGACGTCGAAGCGGACCGTGGAGGGGCTGTTCCCGGGGTACAGGAAGGCCGACTCGTCGACCGACCGGCCGTTCACCTGGACCCTCCCCTCCTCGTCGCAGCAGACCACGTGGTCCCCGCCCACGCCCACGACCCGTTTGATGTAGTCACCGGCGCCGAAGGTCCCGGTGCCGTCGAACACCACGATGTCGCCCCGCTGCGGCCCGGCACCGAAACGGTACGCCAACTTGTTTACGAGAACGCGGTCGCCGATCCTCAATCCGCGCTCCATGGAACCGCTGGGAATCCGGAACGGCTGGAGCACGAAGACGGAGAGCAGCAGCAGGAACACCAGGCAGACCAGCAGGGTCAGGGTGATCCGGCCGCCGGGGACCCAGCCGGCGACGGTGGCCGGATACGCGGAACGCGACCGTCCCTCCCGGGCCGCCGCGTCCGGGGGATGCCCGGGTTCGCAGGGATGGGAGGAGCGGTCGCGCTCCGTCGGCTGTGCTTCGGTGTCCATCGGAGCCAGATGTTATCCGGCTCCGGTAGGGGCCCGGTCAGGCAAGGCCCCGTCAGCGCGGTCAGTTGTCGCGCTTCTCCTTGATCTTCGCGGCCTTGCCGCGCAGCTCGCGCAGGTAGTACAGCTTGGCGCGACGGACGTCACCGCGGGTGACGAGCTCGATCTTCTCGACGATCGGGGTGTGCACCGGGAAGGTGCGCTCGACGCCGACCGAGAAGGAGACCTTGCGGACCGTGAAGGTCTCGCGCACGCCGGAACCCTGGCGGCGGATCACGACGCCCTTGAACTGCTGCACACGCGAGCGGTTGCCCTCGATGACGCGGACGTGCACGTTGACCGTGTCGCCCGGACGGAAGGCCGGGATGTCGGTGCGCAGCGACGCGGCGTCGACGGTGTCGAGCAGGTGGGACATTTCGTCTGCTTTCCTCGCTGATGCCACAGGTCATCAGCGGAAACTAGGTGTTTCGATGAGTGAGTGCCGTGCGAGCCGGGCGGGCGTCGTCTCCCCCTGTGGCAGGGGCGCACGCCGGTCGAGCGCACAACAGCCGCCTATTCTTCCACGTCGGGCGCCTTGCGCCAAAATCGGCCGTACGGCTCCCCCGCCGGGTCCGGTTCCCAGCCCAGGATGGAGAGCATCTCCCGGTCCTTCTTGTCGAAGCCCTCGGGGTCCGCGCCCTCGATCAGATCGGGCCGGTGGGCGGTGGTGCGCTTCAGCGCCTCGTCCCGGCGCCAGCGGGCGATCTTCCCGTGGTGGCCGCTGACCAGCACGTCCGGGATCTCCCGGCCGCGCCAGTGCGGGGGCTTGGTGTAGACGGGGCCCTCCAGGAGGTGGGCCATCGCGCCGGGCGCGAAGGAGTCGTCCTGGTGCGACTCGGCGTTCCCCAGCACCCCGGGCAGCAGCCGGGCCACCGCCTCGGTGACGACCAGGACGGCCGCCTCGCCGCCGGCCAGCACGTAGTCGCCGATGGACACCTCGTAGACGTCCATCCGGGTCGCGTACTCGTCGATGACGCGGCGGTCGATGCCCTCGTAGCGGGCGGGGGTGAAGACCAGCCAGGGGCGCTCGGAGAGGTGGACGGCGAGTTCCTGGGTGAAGGGCCGGCCGCTGGGCGTGGGCACGATCAGGGCGGGCGCGCGGGAGCCGGCCTCGTAGCCGTCGGCGAGCACGGTGTCCAGGGCGTCGCCCCAGGGCCCGGTCTTCATCACCATGCCGGGGCCGCCGCCGTAGGGGGTGTCGTCGACGGTGTTGTGCCGGTCGTAGGTCCAGGAACGCAGGTCGTGCACATGGACGTCGAGCTGCCCGCGCGCGCGTGCCTTGCCGACCAGGGAGACGTTCAGCGGTTCCAGGTACTCGGGGAAGATCGTGACGACGTCCAGCCTCATGCGTCGGCGTCCTCGTCCCGCGCGGAGGCGATCTCGGCCCGGTCGTCGATCAGGCCGGGCGGCGGATCGATGACGGCCCGCTGCTGCTCCAGGTCGATCTCGGTGACGATCTCGGAGACGAACGGCACGTACACCTCGCTGCCGTCCGGCCGCTCCACCACGAACAGGTCCTGGGTCGGCAGGTGGGAGATCTCGGTGATCCGGCCGACCTCGGTGCCGTCGGCGAGCACCACGTCCAGGTCCATCAGCTGGTGGTCGTAGTACTCGTCCTCCTCCTCGGGCAGCTCGTCGGGGTCGACCTCGGCGATCAGCAGGGTGTTGCGCAGCGCCTCGGCGCCGGTGCGGTCGGTGACGCCCTCGAAGCGCAGCAGGAGCCGGCCGCTGTGCACCCGGCCGGTGGCGATGGTGAGCGGCCCGGTGGCGGCGGGGTCGGTGGCCAGCACGGCGCCGGGCGCGAGCCGCAGCTCCGGTTCGTCGGTGCGGACCTCCACGGTGACCTCGCCCTTGATGCCGTGGGCGCGGCCGATGCGAGCGACTACCAGCTGCACGGTGCTTGATCTCCTGATGTCGGTTGTCGGCTACGACTGATGACGGACGGCACTGACGCCGGACGGCACCGGCACCGGTGCCGGACACGACTGCGGGCCGAGGACGGCCGCTGAGCGGCCTTCCCCGGCCCGAGCCGGTGCTGCGTTGCGCGACGTCAGCGGACGTGGTCCACGTCGACGAGGTCGACGCGGATGCCGCGGCCGCCGATGGCGCCCACGACGGTGCGCAGGGCGCGTGCGGTGCGGCCGTTGCGGCCGATCACCTTGCCGAGGTCGTCGGGGTGCACCCGGACCTCGAGCACCCGTCCGCGGCGCAGGTCGCGCGAGGCGACCTGCACATCGTCAGGGTTGTCGACGATGCCCTTCACGAGGTGCTCGAGAGCCTCCTCGAGCATGCTCAGGCCTCGGACGAGGCGGACTCGGCGGGGGCCTCGTCCTTCTTGTCGGCCTTCTTCTTCTGGGTGATGGCCTCACCCTTGCCGTCGTCCTCGCCACCGAACGCCTCGAAGGTCGGACGGGCCGGCTTCTCGGCGGCCACCAGCAGCGGAGCCGGGGCGGGCTCGCCCTTGAACTTCTGCCAGTCGCCGGTCTTCTTGAGGATGGCGAGCACGGGCTCGGTCGGCTGGGCGCCGACACCGAGCCAGTACGCCACGCGCTCGGCGTCGACCTCCATCACCGACGGGTTGTACGTCGGGTGGTACTTGCCGATCTCCTCGATGGCCCGGCCGTCACGGCGGGTACGGGAGTCGGCGACGACGATGCGGTAGTGAGGCGAACGGATCTTGCCCAGACGCTTCAGCTTGATCTTGACTGCCACGGGAGTGGGTTCTCCTGGAATTGACGTGAGTTGGGCACGGCGGAGTTGCCGCGTGGGGTTGCGGTACCCGAGTGCCCGACGGACGCGTCAGCCGGAGGAGAGAGGGGTCCTGTGCGGCTGTCGAGTACAGCTAGCCATTGTGCCACACCCGGCGGGGCGCTTCCGGCCACGGGGGACGGCCGGAAGCACCCGGCGCGCTCAGCCCGCCGCGGCGCCCACCACCTCCGGGATCCGGAACGGCTTGCCGCAGCCGCCGCAGACGATCGGGGCCTGGGCGAGAACGGACGGGACGACCCGTACGTTGCGCCCGCAGTCGCAGACCGCCTTGACCCGCACACCGCCCCCGGAGGAGCCGTGCCGGGCGGCCGGGCCGCGGAAGGTGCGGACGGAGTCGGTCGCGGTCGCCGCCGTGTGCGCCTTCAGTGCGCGCTGGAGGCGCTCGATCGTCGGGCGGTAGCGGCGCTTGGCGTCGGGAGTGAGCGTGACCAGGGAGAAACCGCTGCTCGGGTGCGGCTCCTCCGGATGGTCCAGGCCCAGCTCCTCGGCGATCGCGAGGAATCTGCGGTTGTGGTAACGGCCGGCACGGGATGTGTCGCGGACGCCGCGCGCGGCGGCGACGCCGTGGACTGCCTCATGGAGCAGTCGTTCGAAGGAGAGCTCGTGCCCGCAGGCGGACGACGACTCTCCGATCAGGGACTCGGGCGCGGCAAGATCGGGCAGCTCGGGGTGGTGCCGCTGAATATCGGCCCACGCCTGCGCCAGCTCTGCGGCGAGAACAGGTGGTGTCGTGCTCACGTAATGGCAACGAGCCGGGGTGCCCCTGTGTTCCTATTCCGGGGCATCCCAAATAATTTGCTCGTACCCGTCAGTATCCGTTGATGCGTTACGACGACGACGGGTGCGCTGATCTGCGGAGAAGCCTCACAGCTCATACCAAGGTGGTGCGTAGCCCACCGTACGCACCGGCGGGTAGGCCAGGTCCAGACGCCGGGGTGCGTGGGGTGTGCGCGGGCGCAAGAGACCTTTCGGCCGCCCTCGCGCCGGAAGGACGTGCCTCAGTATGCCCGCGCGATGACGGCCAAGTTACCTGGTGCGTCACCGGCGTTCGGCACCGCCCCCGTCGGCCGGCCGGACACCGTACGCCGCACGGCCGCCGGTCGCCGCCCGCGGACCTTGACCGGAATCGTCCCGTCGACCCGACGCGGTGCCCTGCGGTTACCGGAATGTGAAATCTCGCCATGTTCCCGGGGATCGGGCCAAACCGGGGCCCTCTACCACTGGACGCCACGGCGAGCCCGGAGTTTCCTGGCATACGGGGGGAGCGCGAGCGCGACTCACGGGGGCCTGTATGCGGAGCGATTCGGCACAGCGGCAACTCTCGGCGATTGGGGCGCTTACCTATGACACCTACGCTCGTGCGGCAGAACCTGCCTCACGCGGGTCCCAAACCCCGCGTGGACCTGCGAGCACGCGCGCGTGACTGGTCCGAGATCCAGGAGCGGATGCTCGTACCGCTCTACGAGGCCGTCTACGAGCGGCTGGCCGTGGGGTCCGGCACCCGGCTCCTCGGCCTGGGCTGCGGCTCCGGACTGGCCCTGCTGATGGCCGCCTCCCGGGGCGCGGCGGTCACCGGGGTGGACGCCGGCCGGGCCGAGCGGCTGGCCCTCGCGCGCGACCGGCTGCTGCCACGGGCGTGGGAGCCGCCGGCCCCCGGCGACGCCCACCTCCTGGTCGACGGCTCGCCCCGGGACGTGCGGCACGCGCGCGTACCGGCGTTCGGCCTGGTCACGGCGTTCGAACCGATCGGCTGCCTCGCGGGCGACGCGGAGGGCCTGGTCGAGCTGCTCGCGGAGGCCACCCCGCTCGCCGAGCGCGGGGCGTCGGTGGTGCTGGCCGGCTGGGGGCCGCCGGAGCGCTGCGCCACCTCGTCCGTGCTGCGGGTCGCCACCAAGCTCGCGGAACCGCTGCGCAGCCCGGGCGTCTGGCGGCCCGCGCTCCGGGACGACCTGGAGGAGGTCGCCCAGCGGGCCGGGCTGGTCCCGGACGGCTCGGGCCGGGTGGCCTGCCCCTTCGGGTACGCCGACGCGGACAGCGCGCTGCGCGGCCTGCTGTCGACCGGCCTGTTCGACGCGGCGATCGGCGCGACCGACCAGGCGCAGGTGGACAAGGAGGTCAAGGAGGCGCTCCATCCGCACCAGCGGGCGGACGGCACGGTGTGGATGCCGAACGTCTTCAGGTACCTGATCGCCCGCACGCCCTGAGCGTCAGCTCTCCTTGTCCCTGACCGGACGGGTGATCCCGGCGATCCGGTAGGCGTCCGGCTCGTCCAGCGTCTCGCTCGCGAGCAGCGCCTCGGCCAGCGCGTCGAGCTGCCCGCGGTGGTCGCGCAGCTTGCGGCACGCCTCCGCGTAGCAGGCGTCGACGACGCGTCGCATCTCGCCGTCGATGACGTCGAGGGTCTCCGGGGCGGCCGCCAGTCCGTACGCCTGCTGGGCGTCGTCCGGCAGCGCGGACAGGCGGCCCACCTTCTCGCTCATGCCCCAGCGGCCGACCATGCCGCGCGCGATCCGGGTGACCTGCTCCAGGTCGCTCTCCGAGCCGGTGGTGATCACGCCGTAGACGACGTGCTCGGCCGCCATGCCGCCGAGCGCGCCGATGATCCGGCCGCGCAGATACTCCTCGGTGTACGCGTACTTGTCCGAGTCCGGCGTGGACAGCGTGACGCCGAGCGCCCGGCCGCGCGGCACGATGGTGATCTTGCGGACCGGGTCGGCGCCGGGCTGGAGCATGCCAAGGAGCGCGTGCCCGCTCTCGTGGTACGCGGTGCGCCGCCGCTCCTCCTCGGGCATCACCAGCGGCCGTTCCGCGCCGAGCTGCACCTTCTCCAGGGCGTCGGACAGGTCGGTGCGCGTCACCCGGTCCTGCTGCCGCTTGACGGCGAGCAGGGCGGCCTCGTTGGCCAGGTTGGCGAGTTCGGCGCCGGTCATGCCCGGGGTGGTGCGGGCCACCTGCTCGAGGTCCACGTCGGCGGCGAGCGGGATCTCGCGGGTGTGGATGCGCAGGATGGCGGCCCGGCCGGCCCGGTCGGGCGGCGAGACGGTGACGACCCGGTCGAAGCGGCCGGGGCGGGTCAGGGCCGGGTCGAGGATGTCGGCGCGGTTGGTGGCGGCGACCACGATCACGCCCTCGGCGCCGGAGAAGCCGTCCATCTCGGTGAGGATCTGGTTCAGCGTCTGCTCGCGCTCGTCGTGGCCGCCCATGCCGGAGCCGCCGGCCCGGGCCCGGCCGATGGTGTCGATCTCGTCGA
Organism: Streptomyces sp. JW3; assembly: GCF_052216785.1. Taxonomy (NCBI): domain Bacteria; kingdom Bacillati; phylum Actinomycetota; class Actinomycetes; order Kitasatosporales; family Streptomycetaceae; genus Streptomyces; species Streptomyces sp. JW3. The sequence goes on from NZ_JBQOUX010000029.1 coordinate 27,747, forward strand.
TGAAGATGATCGACGGCGCCACCTTGCGGGCCTCCGCGAACAGCTCCCGCACCCGGGAGGCGCCCACCCCGACGATCATCTCGATGAACTCGGAGGCCGACGCCGAGAAGAACGGCACCCCCGCCTCCCCCGCGACCGCCCGCGCCAGCAGCGTCTTGCCGGTGCCGGGCGGCCCGGACAGCAGCACGCCCCGGGGCATCTTGGCGCCCATCCGCCGGTAGGCGTCCGGGTTCTTCAGGAAGTCGACGACATCGCTCAGCTCGCCCTCCACCTCGTCGATGCCGGCCACGTCCGCGAAGGTGGTGCGCTCCTGGCCGGGCTCCAGCTCGACCGGCTTGGGCGGCGCCTTGCGGCCCAGCATGCCGCCCGCGCCACCGCCCAGCGCCCCGCGCATCCGCCGCGCGACGAACACCCACAGCACGACGATGATCAGCATCGGCGCCAGTGAGATCAGCAGGTTGGCGAGGGTACTGCGGTGCTGGACGACCGGTTCGGCGGTCACGGTGACGTTGTTCTTGGTCAGGTCCGACCACAACTGGTCGTCGGCGAACGTCGGCCGCTCGGTCTGGAACTTGGTGTACGTCCCGTCGCCCTCGGGGTTGTCCCGCTTCTCCTTCAGCTGCCCCTGGATCGCGTCGCCCTTGGCGTAGATCTTGCTGACGTTGCCCTCGTCGACCTGCTTGCTGAACTCCGTGTAGGAGAGGGTCGGCTCGTCGCCGCCGTCGAAGAACGACAGCACCAGGTTGGCGATCAGATAGACGACCAGCGCGGTCAGGACCAGGCTCCACCAGCCCCCGCGCGGCCGCCACCCGCCGCCGGACGGCTTCGGCGGCTCGTCGGGCGTGCCCTCGGTACGCCAGGGCGGCTCAGGGGCCTTGCGCGGCGGGGAGGGATTGGTCATACCCGGACGTTACGACAGGAAAGCCACGCACGCCCGTGCGTGTACGTCACCGGGGGCACCCCCCGATGACGTACCCACGGCGGACCGTCAGCCCATGAACTTCTTGAACTCGTCCGGCAGCTCGAAGTCCTTGCCGCCCTGCTGCGGCAGGTTGAACGCGCCGCCGTTCTCCGCGGCGGCGGCGCGGCGGGCGGCCTCCTCCTGCTCCTGCTGCTTGCGCTTCATCGGGTTGCCGGAGCGCTGCTTGCCCTTGGCCTTCTTCTGCTGCTTCTTCTGCCGGCCCGGACCGCCGCCCATGCCCGGCATCCCCGGCATGCCGGGCATCCCGCCGCCCTGAGCCATCCGGGACATCATCTTGCGGGCCTCGAAGAACCGCTCGACCAGGTTCTTCACCGCGCTGACGTCGACCCCGGACCCCTTGGCGATCCGGGCCCGGCGCGAGCCGTTGATGATCGTCGGCTCCTGGCGCTCGGCCGGGGTCATCGACTTGATGATGGCGGCCGTGCGGTCGACGTCCCGCTCGTCCAGGTTGTTGATCTGGTCCTTGATCTGGCCCATGCCGGGCAGCATGCCGAGCAGCTTGGAGATGCTGCCCATCTTCCGGACCTGCTCCATCTGGGCCAGGAAGTCGTCCAGGGTGAAGTCCTGGCCCTTCTTGGACGCCAGCTTGGAGGCCATCTTCTCGGCCTCTTCCTGACTGAACGTCTTCTCCGCCTGCTCGATCAGGGTGAGCAGGTCACCCATGTCGAGGATGCGGGAAGCCATCCGGTCCGGGTGGAAGGCGTCGAAGTCGTCGAGCTTCTCGCCGTTGGAGGCGAACATGATCGGCTTGCCGGTCACCGAGGCGATCGACAGGGCCGCGCCGCCGCGGGCGTCGCCGTCCAGCTTGGAGAGGACCACGCCGTCGAAGCCGACGCCGTCGCGGAACGCCTCGGCGGTGTTGACGGCGTCCTGGCCGATCATCGCGTCGACGACGAAGAGAATCTCGTCGGGGCTGACCGCGTCGCGGATGTCGGCGGCCTGCCGCATCAGCTCGGCGTCGATGCCGAGGCGGCCGGCGGTGTCGACGATGACGATGTCGTGGACCTTGGCCTTGGCGAACTCGATGGAGTCCTTGGCGACCTTGACCGGGTCACCGACGCCGTTGCCCGGCTCGGGGGCGTAGACCGCGACGGCGGCCCGCTCGGCGACGACGCTGAGCTGGTTGACGGCGTTGGGGCGCTGGAGGTCGGCGGCGACCAGCAGCGGCGAGTGGCCCTGCCCCTTCAGCCAGTGGCCGAGCTTGCCCGCGAGGGTGGTCTTGCCGGCGCCCTGGAGACCGGCCAGCATGATCACGGTGGGCGGGTTCTTGGCGAACCGGAGCCGGCGGGTCTCGCCGCCGAGGATCGTGACCAACTCGTCATGAACGATTTTGACCACTTGCTGGGCAGGGTTGAGCGCCTTCGACACTTCGGCGCCGAGGGCACGCTCCTTGACCTTCTTGATGAACGCGCGGACGACAGGGAGGGCCACGTCCGCTTCGAGGAGCGCGATGCGGATCTCGCGGGCCGTGGCGTCGATATCAGCTTCGGAGAGCCGCCCCTTGCCACGCAGGTTCTTGAAAGTCGCTGAGAGGCGATCGGAGAGAGTATCGAACACGGCGGCGTAGGTCCTCGCGTCGGCGGTGGTGTGGGTCGCCCTCCAGGGTATCCGGCCCGGCAAGCGATCCGCCCCCGCCTGCTGAGCCAGCGGGCGGGGGCGGATCATCCCCGCTGCGGCGGGGAGCACGCATTGACCATCTTCAGGATGTGCTGAGCGGGCGGGCCATCCCCGCATGGGCAGGGAGCACACCCGGTCAACGCACAACGCGACCGGAAAGTCACCCCCGCAGCAACTCCTCCAGCTTCCGTGCCACCGCCACCGCCTCGCCCTCCGGCAGCGGGGCGCCCGTCGCCCCGGTGACGTAGAAGGCGTCGACGGCGTTCGACCCGAGGGTCGACGCGTGGGCGCTGCGGACCCGTACGCCCGCCTCCTCCAGGGCCCGGCCGATGCGGAACAGCAGCCCGGGGGCGTCCTGGGCGCGGACCTCGATGACCGTCGCGGAGCGGGAGGCGGCCGGGGCGACCGTGACCCGGGGCGGGGGCGCGATCACGCCCCGGCGGCGCGGGTAGGCGGCGTCGCGTTCGGCGAGCCGGGCGGCGATGTCCAGTGAGCCGTCCAGTGCGCGGACCAGGTCGGCGCGGAGCCGGGCGGCCTGCGGCAGCGAGCCGTACTCGGCGGCGACCCGCCAGTCCAGCAGCAGCGCGGAGCCGTCGACGCCGTCCGGCAGCGGCAGGGAGCGCAGCTCGGCGGTGCGGACGGTCAGCCGGTGCATGGCCAGGATGCCGGCCACGGCGGGCAGCACGCCGGTCTGGTCGGGGACGGCGATCAGCAGCTCGACACCGAGTGGCTCTTGCGCGTCCGGCTGTTCGTCCGCCGTCTCGGCCGGCGCCTCGGTCTGCGCGCGCAGCGACAGCACCGGGCCGCCGGTGCGGAACGCCTCCAGGGCGAGCCGCTCCTGCTCGGCGGTGGGCGCGGCGGCCTCCGGGTCCTCCATCAGGTCCCCGGAGAGCACCGCCGAGACCCGCCCGACCAGGTCGGCGACGAGTGAGCCGCGCCAGGCGGACCAGGCGGCGGGCCCGGTGGCCAGGGCGTCCGCCTCGGTGAGGGCGTGCAGCAGTTCCAGGGTGCTCTGGCCGCCGACCGCCTCGGCGACCGCGCGCACGGTGGCCGGGTCGTCCAGGTCGCGCCGGGTGGCGGTCTCGACGAGCAGCAGGTGGTGGCGGACCAGGGTGGCGAGGACGGCGGCGTCGGCGTGGTCGAAGCCGATGCGGACGGCCACGTCCTTGGCGATGATCTCGCCGGCCACCGAGTGGTCGCCGGGCCAGCCCTTGCCGATGTCGTGCAGCAGGGCGGCGACCAGCAGCAGGTCGGGGCGGTGCACGCGGCGGGTGAACGAGGCGGCCCGCACCGCCGTCTCGATGAGGTGCCGGTCGACGGTCCACACGTGCACGGCGTTGCGCTGCGGGCGGCAGCGCACCCGCTCCCAGTCGGGCAGCAGCCGGGTGATCAGCCCCTCGGCCTCCAGCGCCTCCCAGACCTCGACGGTGGGCCGGCCGGAGCCGAGCAGGGTGACGAGCTGCTCGCGGGCCTCGGCGGGCCAGGGCGAGGGCAGCGGGCGCACGGTGGCGGCGAGGCGGCGCACGGCGTGCAGGGAGAGCGGGAGACCGGCCTGCGCGGCGGCGGCCGCGGCGCGCAGCGGGAGGACGGGGTCGCGTTCGGGGCGGGCGGCGCGGGCGAGCACCACCTCGCCGTCCTGCTCGACGACGCCCTCGGCGAGCGGGGAGCGCTCGGGGGCCGGTTTGCCGCCGCCCAGCATGGCGCGCAGCCTCGGCCGTACCGACCGCGCCCGCAGCACCCGCCCCACCTCGCGCCAGGTGACGTCGCTGGCGTAGGAGACGAGGCGGGCGGCCTCGTAGACCTGGCGGAGCAGGGTGTCGGCGTCGAGCAGGCCGAGTTCGGCGGCGACCTGGTCCTGTTCCTGGAGGGCGAGCCGGTCGGTGGCGCGGCCGGTCGCCAGGTGCAGGGCGTCGCGGACGTCGAGGAGCCGGCGGCGGGCGTCGGCGAGGCCCTCGCGGGGGGCGTCGGCGAGCCAGGAGGCGGCGACGGCACGGAGCGCGGTGGCGTCGCGCAGTCCGCCGCGGGCCTCCTTGAGGTCGGGTTCCAGGAGGTACTGGAGCTCGCCCTGGCGTTCGGCGCGCTCGGCGCAGAGTTCCTGGAGTTCGGGCAGGCGCTTGGGGGCCTGGTTGCGCCAGTCGGCGAGGACGGTGGTGCGCAGGGCGGCGGTCAGGCCGAGGTCGCCGGCGAGGTGCCGGGCGTCCAGCAGGCCGAGGTGCACCTTGAGGTCCTCGCCCGCGGTCTTGCGGGCCTCGGCGGGCGTACGGACCGAGTGGTCGAGGGCGAGGCCGAGGTCCCAGACCGGGTACCAGAGGCGGTCGGCGAGGGCGGCGACCGCCTTGTCGTCGCCGCCGTCGTGCAGCAGGAGCAGGTCGAGGTCGCTGCGCGGGGAGAGTTCGCCGCGGCCGTAGCCGCCGACGGCGACCAGCGCCACGCCTCTGAGCCGCAGTCCCTCGGCGCCGGAGTCGAAGAGGCCGGTGAGCCAGTCGTCCGTCAGTTCGGAGAGGGCGGAACGGCGCGGCGGCCCGGACCGCGCCCCCTCGGTGAGGAGGCGCAGCCGGGCCGCCGCGTAGCCGCTGGGTCCCGAGTCCTCTGCTTCTTTCGTCACGTCCGTACTCGTCACCCAGCGACTCCTGTTCGTCTGTCGTGTCAGAGGGCGTCCGGGCCGCGCTCGCCGGTGCGGACCCGGACGGCCGTCTCGACGGGGACCGCCCAGACCTTGCCGTCACCGATCTTGCCGGTCCGGGCCGCCTTGACGACGACCTCGATGAGCTGTTCGGCGTCGTCGTCCTCGACCAGCACCTCGATACGGATCTTGGGCACCAGGTCGACGGTGTACTCGGCGCCCCGGTAGACCTCGGTGTGGCCGCGCTGCCGGCCGTAGCCGCTGGCCTCGGTGACGGTCAGGCCCTGCACTCCGAAGGTCTGGAGGGCTTCCTTGATCTCGTCGAGCCGGTGCGGCTTGACGACGGCGGTGATGAGCTTCATGCGTCCACCTTCTTGCTCTCGGCGCCGGCGACGGGGGCGGGGGCGGCGGTCGTGCGGGCGGCACCGCCGCCGGCGCCGCTGAAGTCGTATGCGGTCTCGGCGTGCTCGGCCTGGTCGATGCCGGCCACCTCGGCGTCCTCGGAGACCCGCATGCCGATGGTCTTGTCGAGCAGGAAGGCGAGGACCGCGGAGACCACCAGGGAGTAGGCGAGGACGCCGAAGACACCGGCGCACTGCTTCCAGAACTGGTCGAGGCCGCCGCCGTAGAAGAGGCCCGCGACGTCGGACTGGCCCTTGCCGGTGGCGAAGAAGCCGATCAGCAGGGAGCCGAGGACACCGCCGACGAGGTGGACGCCGACCACGTCCAGGGAGTCGTCGTAGCCGAACTTGTACTTGAGGCCGACCGCCATGGCGCAGACCACACCGGCGATCAGGCCGATGGCGATGGCGCCGAGCGGGGAGATGGCGCCGCCGGACGGGGTGATGGCGACCAGGCCGGAGACCGCGCCGGAGGCGGCGCCGAGGGTGGTGAAGGCGCCGTGCCGGATCTTCTCGTAGGCGAGCCAGCCGAGGATCGCGGCGGCGGTGGCGACCTGGGTGTTGAGGAACATCAGCGCGCCGACGCCGTCGTCGTTGCCGAGCCAGGAGCCGGCGTTGAACCCGAACCAGCCGAACCACAGCAGACCGGCGCCGAGCATGACCAGCGGCAGGCTGTGCGGGCGCATCGGGTCCTTCTTGAAGCCGACCCGCTTGCCGATGACGAGGATCACGCCGAGCGCCGCGGCACCGGCGTTGATGTGCACGGCCGTGCCGCCGGCGAAGTCGATCACGCCCAGTTCGAAGGCCCAGCCGCCCGCGCCCCAGACCCAGTGGGCGACCGGGAAGTACACGATCGTGACCCACAGGGCGATGAACAGCGCCCACGCCGAGAACTTCACCCGGTCCGCGAGGGCGCCGCTGATCAGGGCCGGGGTGATGATCGCGAACATCAGCTGGAAGACCAGGAAGACGAAGACCGGGATCGTGTACCCGTCCCACAGCTCGGTCAGGCCGATGTTGCTCAGGCCCAGCCAGTCGGAGTTCCAGCCGACGATCGAGCCGGAGTCCGTGCCGAACGCCATGGAGAAGCCGTACAGCACCCACAGGACGGTGACGATCCCGAGGCTGATGAAGCTCATCATCAGCATGTTCAGGGTGCTCTTGACCCGGACCATGCCTCCGTAGAAGAAGGCCAGGCCCGGCGTCATGAGCATCACCAGGGCGGAACAGATGAGCATGAACCCTGTGTTGGCGGCAGACAGCGTCGGCGCATCTGCGGCAAGGGTGATGGCTGGTGCCATCGGCGTCTCCTCGTCGTTGGTACGGCCCCGTGCGGGCGGAAGCCTGAGCGGAATGAGGGGTGGGCCGGTTATGCGCCAGAGACTGGCGCAGCGCGGTTTCGTTGGACGCCCCTCGTTGTTTCGCCGCCGTGACGAAGACACCGTGCGTGTTACGCGTCGATGAACTGCCTGATCTCCGCGAGGACGATCGTTATCGTGACGCAACCTGTACAGGCCGACCGCGACCGGTCCTCCGGTGACCTGGCGTGGGGGGAGCCGAGTCGGGCAGTTCGGGAGGGCCGGCCGCGGCCGGGGTTCTGGGGGGGGTTCCTGGGTCTCAGACCGCCTCGGCGGACTCCGGGAGTTCGGTGGCGAGCAGTTCGGTGAGGTCGACGACCTCGGCCAGTTCGCCGAAATCGCGTACGGCCGTGTCGACGGTTTTGCGGATGCGGGTGTTGACGCGTTCGGAGCGGACCTTCTTGGCGGTGCGGATGGCTTCGGTGGCCAGGGCGGTGCTCTGCTCGGGCGCGCGCCGCAGCAGGTGCACGGTGGCCAGACCGATCAGGTTGAGCGCGTACGACCGCTGGTGCTCGTCGTCCGCGGCGAACAGCTCGACGGCCCGGCTCATCAGCGGCTCGGCCAGCGAGGCGTAGGCGGGGCTGCGGCCGGCCACGTAGGCGAGGTCGCGGAAGGAGTGGCTGTTCTCGCCGTGCAGTTCGGCCTCGGAGAAGAAGCGGATCCAGTCGGGGTCCGGTTCGTCCCACTCGGTGGCCTCGGCGAAGATGTCCTCGGCCATCCGCACCGCCCGTTTGGTCCGGCCCGGCTGCCCCATGTTGGCGTAGGCGCGGGCCTCCATCGCATACAGCATGGACTGGGTGCGCGGGCTCGCGCAGTCCCGGCTGCCGTACTGCGCGAGATGGATCAGTTCCAGCGCGTCGTCGGGCCGCCCGAGGTGGATCATCTGGCGGCTCATGCTGGACAGCACATAGGAGCCGAGCGGCCGGTCCCCGGCCTCCTTGGCGGCGTGCAGGGCGAGCACGAAGTACTTCTGCGCGGTGGGCTGGAGCCCGACGTCGTACGACATCCAGCCGGCCAGCTCGGCCAGCTCGGCGGCGACCTTGAACAGCCTGGCCCGGGTGGCTCCGGGGTGGGGCTCCTGGAGCAGGTCGGTCACCTCGTGCAACTGGCCGACGACCGCCTTGCGGCGCAGGCCGCCGCCGCACTGGGCGTCCCAGCGCCGGAACATCACGGTGGTGGACTCCAGCAGGTCCAGCTCGGGCTGGGACAGCCGCCCGCGCGCCCGCCCGGCGGGCAGCGGCTCGGGCTCCGGCGCGGGCGGGGGCGTGGGCACCAGCCAGCGCTGCATGGGCTCGATGAGGGACGGGCCCGCGGACAGCGCCAGCGAGGTCCCGAGGAAGCCGCGCCGCGCCAGCATCAGGTCGCTGCGCGAGAACTCGCTGAGCAGGGCCACCGTCTGCGGGCCCGTCCAGGGCAGGTCGACGCCGGTCGCGGAGGGGACCGGCCGGCCGGCCCGCAGGCCCAGGTCCTCGACGGAGACGACGAGGCCGAAGCGCTCGGAGAACAGCTCCGAGAGGATCTTCGGGATCGGCTCGCGCGGGTTCTCGCCGTCCAGCCAGCGGCGCACCCGGGAGGTGTCGGTGGAGATGTGGTTGGCGCCCAGCCGGCGGGCCCGGCGGTTGACCTGGCGGGCCAGCTCGCCCTTGGACCAGCCGCTGCGTACGAACCAGGAGGTGAGCAGCTCGTTGGGGCGCTTGTCGGCGGGGCCGGGGGGTCCGACGTGTCCAGCGCTCGTTCCGCCACCACCGTTGCCGCTCACTGGAACGCCCCCATCCCTCAAGACCGCTTGCCGCCGAGTGCGCCAAGCCCTATCAGAATGCCGGTGTTCGGACCGTCCGTCCCACGCTTGTCACTCTTCGAACGGAAAGCCGAGTTGCCTCCGGCATACCCACACGCGCATGCGCCCGCCGAGTTCATGCACACAAAGTAATCCTACGATCACGCGTGCGGCCATGGCGATTCCAGAAGCGCCACCATTCGCCACCCCTTCGGATGAACACAGGGCGTCACACTCGCGATTCACTTGACATAAGCCACTTGAGAGTGGGTGTGACGGAGCACGACAGGGGCGTGTGCCGCCGGACACACCACCCCGCGGGCTTCCAGGCGCCGTCTGAAACGCTCGGCACTGGGGAGGTGGAAACACAGAGTCACCGCGCGCGCCCGCTTCGTAACCATCGGTGCGCCGAACCCGTTGGAGGGGGCATGGGCTTCACGATCGGCAGCAGTCTCGGCAGCAGTCGGGGGATCCGCGACCTCCGGTCCGCAGCGCGGCGCCGCGGCCGCTCGTCGGAGTGCACGGCGGTGGCCGAGTTCACCGGCCTGTGCGGATGGGACGTGGTGCCGGGGGCGCGGGCCGCCGCGGGTGCCTGCTCCTGCGGACGCGGCGACTGCCCGGCACCGGGCGCGCACCCGCTGGACTTCGCGCCGGAGCTGCCCGCCGGGTCGACGCTGGGCGAGGTGAGCGAGGCGTGGGCGCGGTTCCCGGGTGCCGCGGTGCTGCTGCCGGCCGGCCGGACCTTCGACGTGATCGAGGTGGCCGAGCCGGTGGGCTGCCGGGCGCTGGCCCGGCTGGAGCGCATGGGGCTGCCGGTCGGCCCGGTCACCGCCACCCCGCAGGGCCGCGCCCACTTCTTCGTCGCCCCCGGCGCCGCCGCCGAACTGCCCCGGCTGCTCTACCGGATGGGCTGGGACGCGCCGTCCGCCCTGGACCTGCGGGGCCTGGGCCGGGGTACGTACATCACCGCCCCGCCCTCCGACCGCGGCGGCCGGGGCCCGGTGCGCTGGCTGCGTCCGCCGGCCCTGGACTCGGCGGTCCGCCCGCCCGAGGCCCGCTTGCTGCTGGGCACGCTGGCGTATGTGGCGCACCGGTCGCGGGCGTAGGCCCGCAGCCCGCAGCAGGGTCCCGAACGCCGGAAGCGCCCGTCCCCGAGGGGGTCGGGCGCTTCCGCGCGGGTGGTGAGGAACCGTTCAGTCACCGATAACCGTTCAGTCACCGATGAGCGCGTCCACGAACGCCTCGGGCTCGAACGGCGCCAGGTCGTCGGCGCCCTCGCCCAGACCGATCAGCTTGACCGGTACGCCCAGCTCGCGCTGGACGGCGACGACGATGCCGCCCTTGGCGGTGCCGTCCAGCTTGGTGAGGACGATGCCGGTGATGTCCACGACCTCGGCGAAGACCCGGGCCTGGATGAGGCCGTTCTGTCCGGTGGTGGCGTCGAGCACGAGCAGCACCTCGTCCAGCGGGGCGTGCTTCTCCACCACCCGCTTGACCTTGCCCAGCTCGTCCATCAGGCCGGTCTTGGTGTGCAGCCGGCCGGCGGTGTCGATGAGGACGACGTCGGAGCCGGTCTCCTTGCCCTCCTTGACCGCGTCGAAGGCGACCGAGGCCGGGTCGCCGCCCTCGGGGCCGCGCACGGTGTGGGCGCCGACCCGCTCGCCCCAGGTCTGGAGCTGGTCGGCGGCGGCGGCGCGGAAGGTGTCGGCGGCGCCCAGCACCACGCTGCGGCCGTCGGCGACCAGGACCCGGGCCAGCTTGCCGGTGGTGGTGGTCTTGCCGGTGCCGTTGACGCCGACGACCATGACGATGCCGGGCTTGCCGGCGGGCGGCTCGGTCTTGACCGCACGGTCCATCTCGGGGCCGACCAGCGTGATCAGCTCGTCGCGCAGCAGGCCGCGCAGTTCCTCGGGGGTGCGGGTGCCCAGCACGCGGACCCGCTCGCGCAGCCGCTCGACCAGTTCCTGGGTGGGCTGCACGCCGACGTCGGCGGTGAGGAGGGTGTCCTCGATCTCCTCCCAGGTGTCGTCGTCGAGGTGCTCCCGGGAGAGCAGCGTGAGCAGGCCCTTGCCGAGCGTGCTCTGCGAACGGGAGAGGCGGGAGCGGAGCCGGACCAGCCGGCCGGCGGTGGGCTCGGGCACCTCCAGCTGAGGTACTTCGAGCTCTTCGACGACGGGCGGCTCGGCGATGGTGGCGCCGCCCCCGTCCGGGAGGTCGACCTCCTCTATCGTCCGGCGCGTTTCGTCGCGCGATGTCTCGGCCTCGTCGCCGACGTGCGGTTCGGCCGGAGGGGCGGTGATGTCGGGGGCGGCGGGCGGCGGCTTCGGCAGCTGCTTCTGGCGGCGGCTGCCGACGACCAGCCCGCCGATCGCGCCGATCACGACCACGGCGATGACTACAGCAAGGATGACGATGTCCATAACGGCTCCAGTATCAGTCATGGGGCCCGCCGGGCACGGTCCGGCGGCACACCTGTCTTGGCGCCGGACCCCCGCACGAGCGCGTTCCTGTCGCTGCCGGCGGTGGCCTTCCCGTCCTGGGTGGGCGTCTTCGGCGCGGACATGCTGCACCGGGCGGGAGTACGACGGCGCGGCCCTGGCCGACACGGGGCGCACCAGCGCGTACTGGTACCGGGGCGGCTTCTCCCCCGCCGCGGTGACCGCCTGGGCGGTGGGTCCGGCGGCGGGCCTGCTGTTCACCACGTCCGACTGGTTCACCGGCCCGCCGGCCGGCGACAACGTCGTCGGCGAGTACGGCCTCGGCTGGGTGGCGACGATCGTGCTGTCCGGCCTGCCGCACGCGGTACTGCCGAAGCCGGCAAAGACCGTCCCGGCGGAGCGGGGCGCGGACCCCGCCAGGAACGACGTACCGCCCCGGTGCGCGCGTCTTCGGGCGACGCGGCGGACCGGGGCGGTACGTCTGTGGGGGTATCGAGGAGCGGGCAGCGGGGACTTGGCCCGGCTCCTCGAGTTCAGGGGCCTCGGTGCGAGGCTCAGCCCATCTCCTCCAGCGCCTTGCCCTTCGTCTCCTTGACGAACTTCAGGACGAACGGGATGGAGAGCGCGGCGAAGACCGTGTAGATCACGTACGTGCCGGAGAGGTTCCAGTCGGCCAGCGACGGGAAGCTCGCGGTGATGGCCCAGTTGGCGATCCACTGCGCACAGGCGGCGACGCCCAGAGCCGCGGCGCGCAGCCGGTTGGGGAACATCTCGCCGAGCATGACCCAGACGATGACGCCCCAGGACAGGGCGAAGAAGAGGACGAAGACGTGGGCGGCGATCAGCGCGACCCAGCCCTGCGTGGCCGGCAGCTTGCCGTCGACCAGGTGGGCGGAGAACGCCCACGCCTCCAGGGCCAGGCCGACCACCATGCCGACCGAGCCGATGATGGCGAGCGGCTTGCGGCCGATCCGGTCCACGAAGATCATCGCGATCACGGTGCCGATGATGTTGATGATCGACGTGGTGAACGAGTAGAAGAACGAGTCGGTGGGGTCGACGCCGACCGACTGCCACAGCGTCGAGGAGTAGTAGAACGCGACGTTGATGCCGACGAACTGCTGGAAGACGGAGAGACCGATGCCGATCCAGACGATCGGCTTGAAGAAGAAGCTGCCGCCGAGCAGCTCCTTGAAGCTGGCCTTCTCCTCGCGGTGCATCGCGGTTTCGATCTCGTTGATGCGGGCGTCGAAGTCGACGTTGCGGCCCTCGACCTCTTCGAGGATCCTGCGGGCCTTGTCGCGCTTGCCGACCGAGATCAGGAAGCGGGGGGACTCGGGGATGGCGAAGGACAGCAGGCCGTAGAGGACGGCCGGGACGACCATGACGCCGAGCATGACCTGCCAGGCTTCCAGGCCCATCAGCTTGCCGCGCTGGTCGCCGCCGGCGGCGTTCAGCAGACCCCAGTTGACCAGCTGGGAGACCGCGATGCCGACGACGATCGCGGCCTGCTGGAAGGAGCCGAGCCGGCCGCGGTAGGCGGGCGGGGAGACCTCGGCGATGTAGGCCGGCCCGATCACCGAGGCCATGCCGATGGCGAAGCCGCCGATGACCCGCCACATGGCCAGGTCCCACAGCGCGAACGGCAGCGCCGAGCCGACCGCGCTGATGGTGAACAGCACCGCGGCGATCTGCATGCAGCGGATCCGGCCGATCCGGTCGGCGATCCGGCCGGCGGTCGCGGCGCCGATCGCGCACCCGATCAGCGCGATCGCGATGACCTGGGCCAGCAGCGCGGAACCGACGTCGTAGCGGTCCCGGATCGCCTCGACGGCGCCGTTGATCACGGAACTGTCGTAGCCGAACAGGAAGCCGCCCATCGCGGCCGCCGCCGCGATGAAGATGACGTGCCCGAGATGATCGGGGTGAGCCGTTCTGGCTCCTGACTTGGGTGCCTCAGCAGTGCTGGTCACGTGTACTCCTCGGGCCACCGGCAACGCCGCCGGGGTGGTTCACCCTTCTAGGACCATCTCAAGGTTCCTGAAGGTAAAAGCAACGTTGCAGAGACTATGCCTTCAAGTTTCGAAGTCAAAGAGACAGAAGTGTGACGTACAAGACGTCGATGACTAGATATACCTCCACGCCACCCCTACGCGCCTTCTCCTGCATTCAAGAAATGAAGTCACCGCAGCCGCTGGCTGATGACCTTCGACACGCCATCGCCCTGCATGGACACGCCGTACAACGCGTCCGCGACCTCCATCGTCCGCTTCTGGTGCGTGATCACGATCAGCTGGGACGCCTCCTGGAGCTCCTGCATGATCCGGATCAGCCGTTGCAGGTTGGTGTCGTCCAGCGCCGCCTCGACCTCGTCCATCACATAGAACGGGCTCGGCCGCGCCTTGAAGATCGACACCAGTAGCGCGACGGCGGTCAGCGACCGCTCCCCGCCGGACAGCAGCGACAGCCGCTTGACCTTCTTGCCCGGCGGCCGGGCCTCGACGTCCACGCCCGTGGTGAGCATGTGGTCGGGATCGGTCAGCAGCAGCCGCCCCTCCCCGCCGGGGAACAGCCGGCCGAACACGCCCTCGAACTCGCGGGCGGTGTCCCGGAACGCCTCGGTGAAGACCTGCTCGACGCGCTCGTCGACCTCTCGGACGACCTGGAGCAGATCGGCCCGGGTCTTCTTCAGGTCTTCCAGTTGCTCGCTGAGGAACTGGTGCCGCTCCTCCAGCGCCGCGAACTCCTCAAGGGCCAGCGGATTGACCTTGCCGAGCTGCTGGTAGGCCCGCTCGGCCGCCTTCAGCCGCTTCTCCTGCTCGGCCCGCTGGAACGGCCGGGGCCGGTTGCGCGGGTGGTCCGGGTCGTCGGGCAGCTCCTCGCCCTGGGCGGGGGGCGAGGGCGGCACCGTCTGGTGCGGCCCGTACTCGTCCACCAGTGCTGTCGGTTCCACACCGAGTTCCTCCAGCGCCTTGGTCTCCAGCTGCTCGATCCGCAGCCGTTTCTCGGCGCCGAGTACCTCACCCCGGTGAACTGAATCCGTGAGTTTGTCGAGCTCGGCCTTGAGATCACGTCCCGCGGTGCGGGCGGCGGCCAGCTCCTGTTCCCGCAGTGCCTTGGCGGCCTCGGCGGCGGTGCGCTCCGCCGCCGCGCGGGTCACGGAGACCTCGACGTGCGCCAGTAGCTGCCGGGCGCCGGCGGCGACCGCCCCGGCGACCGACGCCTCGTGGCGCAGCCGGGCCCGCCGCTGCTCGGCACGCGCGCGTGCCTCACGTTCCACCCGGGCGGCCCGGTCCAGCGAGTCGGCCCGTCCGGCCAGTCCCTTGACCCGTTCCTCGTGGGTACGGGCCTGGAGGCGGGCCTCCATCTCGGTCTGCCGGGCGTTGGCCCCGTCGGCGGCCAGCCGGTCCCGCCGGGCGGTGTCGGGCTCCTCGTCGACCGGCATCTCTTCGGCGACGGCCAGCCGCTCGGCCAGTTCCTCGGCGTCCAGCAGCGCCTTGTCCAGCGCCTCCTGCGCCCGGCCGGCCGCGGCGGCGGCCCGCTCGGCCTCGCCGGCCGCGCCCCGGGCCTGCCCGGCGAGCCGCCCGAGCTGCTGGGCGACGGCCGACTTCTCCCGGTCGGCGGCCCGGCGCCGCTCCCCCAGCCGCTCCACCAGTGCCGCGCACTCCCGGCGCCGCTCCCCGGCGGCCTGCTGGGCGCTCGCCAGCTCCGCGCACCGCGTGTCCAGCTCCGTCAGCTCGGCGGCGGCCTCGTCGACGGACGCCTGTACTTCGATGAGGCTGGGCGCGCCGGCCGAACCGCCGTGCGCGAGGTGCGCGCCGAGCAGGTCGCCGTCGGCGGTGACGGCGGTCAGCTCCGGCCGCGCGTAGACCAGTTCCTCGGCGTCCTCCAGGCTCTCCACGACGACCATCCCGCGCAGCAGCCGCCGCACCGCGGGCAGCAGTCCGGCCGGCCCGCGCACCAGATCGGCGGCGTACGGCGGCCCGTCCCCGCGCGGTGCGAGCGGTACGTCGTCACCGGCGCCGTCGATCAGCAGCGCGGCCCGGCCGGCGTCCTGTTTGCGCAGCAGGCGGATGGCGTCGGCGGCGGCGGACGGGGAGGTCACGGCGAGGGCGTCGGCGGCGGCGCCGAGCGCGGCGGCGAGCGGCACCTCGTGGCCCGGGGTGATGGTCAGCAGTTCGGCGGCCGGGCCGAGCAGTCCGGCCAGCCGGTCCCGGGCGGCGAGCAGCGCGCCGGTGCCGTCCTTGCGGCGCAGGCCCAGGGCGAGGGCGTCGTGCCGGGCCCGGGTGGCGGCCCGGGCCCGCTCGGCCGCGGTGGCCGCCTCGCGGGCGGTGGTCAGGGCGGTCTCGGCGGCGGCGAGCTGTCGCTTGGCCGCCTCGTGCCGCTCGGCGAGTTCGTGGTCGTCGGCGTCGAGGCCGTCGACCTCGGCCTTCAGCGCCTCGTACTCCTCCTGGGCGGCGACGGCGCGGTCCTGGGACTCGTCGCGGGCGGCGGCCAGGCGCTCGGTCTCCGACTGCGCGGCGGCGGCCCGGGAGCGGGCGGCGCCGGCCTGGCCGCTGAGCCGGGCCAGCCCCTCACGGCGGTCGGCGATGGCGCGGGCGGCGTCCTTGAGGCGGCGTTCCTCTTCGGCCAGCTCGCGTTCCAGCTCCGCGCGGTGCGCGGCCGTGTCCTCCAGTGCGCGCTGGGCCGCTTCCAGGGCGGCTTCCAGTTCGGCCTCCTGCTCGCGGACCCGGGCGGCCTCGCGCTCCAGGTCCTCGGGGTCCCGGCCGCGGCGCTCCTCCTCGGGCGCGGCGGTGGCGCTCTTCACCCGGGCCTCGGCCAGCGAGATCGTGCCGCGCACCCGTTCGGCCAGCTGGGACAGCTCGTACCAGGTCTGCTGGGCGCGCTGGAGCCGCGGGGTGAGCCGGCGCACCTCGTCCTCCAGGTCCGCCTCGCGCCGCAGGGCCTTGCCGAGGTCCCGTTCGGCGGCCTCCTTGCGTTCCTTCAGGGCGGCCTCGTCGGCGATCTCGACGGCCAGCGCCTCGCGCAGCCGCACCAGGTCGTCGGCGAGCAGACGGAGGCGGGCGTCGCGCAGATCGGCCTGGATGACGGCGGCCCGGCGCGCCACCGCCGCCTGCCGGCCCAGCGGCTTGAGCTGGCGGCGCAGCTCGTCGGTGAGGTCCTGGACGCGGGCCAGGTTGGCCTTCATCGCCTCCAGCTTGCGCAGCGCCTTCTCCTTGCGCTTGCGGTGCTTGAGGACGCCGGCCGCCTCCTCGATGAAGGCGCGGCGGCCCATCGGGTCGGCGTGCAGCACGGAGTCGAGCTGGCCCTGGCCGACGATGACGTGCATCTCGCGGCCGATGCCGGAGTCGGAGAGCAGTTCCTGGATGTCGAGGAGGCGGCAGGTGTCGCCGTTGATCTGGTACTCGCTGCCGCCGTTGCGGAACATGATCCGCGTGATGGTGACCTCGGCGTACTCGATGGGCAGCGCGCCGTCGGAGTTGTCGATGGTCAGCGACACCTCGGCGCGGCCCAGCGGCGGGCGGCCGGTGGTGCCGGCGAAGATGACGTCCTCCATTTTGCCGCCGCGCAGCGACTTGGCGCCCTGCTCGCCCATGACCCAGCTGAGCGCGTCCACGACGTTGGACTTGCCCGAGCCGTTCGGTCCGACGACGCAGGTGATGCCCGGCTCGAACCGGAGCGTGGTCGCCGAGGCGAACGACTTGAACCCGCGCAGGGTCAGGGCCTTCAGGTGCACGCCGCCGGACTTTACCTCCCGGTGCGGTCTCACTCCATGAACGCTTGGACCCCTGCGGTTTCGCCGTTGAACGTGCAGGGCACATCAGACGTTAAAGAAGCTGAGGGGTCCGCGGGGGAGGCAAGAAAGAAGGGACGCCGAAGCGTCCCTTGCAACTCTGAGCAACCGAGCGGCTGTACAGGCGGCCCGACCACTGCTGGTGCTGCTCCACTGCGGTGGTGCTGTGCGTGGGCTGTGCGTGGAGCGATGCAGTGATCAGGTCAGCGCAGGCTCCGCCTGGTGTGCGTCAACGCTCTCCATGATCCTGTCGTGAGAAGCGGCAGCCGCGAGCGCGTCGTTCTCCGCCTGGATTCGTCCGAGCTCGGATTCCAGGTCCTGGACGCGCTGCTGGAGCCGTCGCATCTCGGCGAGGAGTCGAGGGTCGGAGCCGCCGACGTAACCGAGAAGCGCCTTTGCCATGATGGATGGTCCTCCACAATGAGTGACCGACCGATGCGGTGTGGGTCGTGAGGGATTCGCACCCGCGGTGCTTGGCACTTTGGAGTTTTTGCTGCCGTTCAACCATGCCAAACAGCTAAGGTGCGCGGGGCTTTCAGAGTCTCACCAAAATGTTTGACGGTCAACACGATCACGCCCCGTATTGGCGCACGGCCCGGGGCGCGCGGCCGGGAAACGGCGGCGCTGCGACTCCTGCGGGCCCCTCGGGGCGTGGCGCCGATCCTGCCGTGCGGGACCCGTTATGGCAAGCGATTCTCGGCAACCACCTGCTCGTTTCCGTTCCGGGCGGCGTCCGGCCGGCGGGCCGGGCGGCCCTTCGCCGGGCCGCCGGCGACCCCGGGTCAGCGGATGGCGAAGCCGTCGTAGCCGCCGCGGGGTGTGTCCCAGATCTCGGTGACACCGTCCACGCGGCCGGGCGTGTCGTCGCCGTGCAGCCAGTCGAGGAGTGCCGCGCACCGCTCCTTGGGCCCCTCCGCGACCACCTGCACCCGCCCGTCGCCCAGATTGAGAGCAAAACCACTCAGCTCGCCCAGCTCCAGTGCCCGCGCCCGGGTGAACCAGCGGAATCCCACGCCCTGCACATGTCCGCGCACCCAGGCGACCAGCCGTACATCCTCGTTCATGGGGGCAACCTAACGGGCCGATGTCCCTGCGGGCACTTCCTCCCCTGGCGCCATGCGGTACCGTCCCGGTCCAACGAATCTCATACGAAACTCACTCGATCGTGTGGGTTTCGTGTTGATCAAGCGTTGCCTTGTTGATCAAGAGACGAGTTCGCACCGCGAGGACGAGGAAGGCCAGTACATGGGACGCCACCGACGCTCCGCCGCCGGCCCCGCCAGCGGTCCCGTCACCGGGACCGCGCCCTATCTGAACCCCGAGGCGTACGCGGAGGCGCAGGCGAGGAGCGAGGCGTACCTGTACGGGACGGGCGGGACGGGCGGCACGGACACCCCGGCCGGCCCTCCCGTGGCCGCTCCCCGGCGGTCCGGGTCCCGCCGCCGCAAGAAGACGGCCTCCGTGCCGGTCCGTACCGGCCTGCTGGGGGCCTCGGCCGCCGTCGCCCTCGGCGCGGTCGCGGTGGCCACGGGCGCGGTGCCCGGCCTGGACGGCCTGCGGATCGGCGGGGGCCCGGGCGGCGGCGACAACGTGCAGGCGGCGGACTCGCCGTCCGGCACGCCCAGCGCGCAGGGCGGCACCTCGGGCGCCGTCGACGGCGGCGCCGACGAGTCCGCCGACGACGGTTCGGCCTCGCCCTCCGCGTCCGCGTCGGCGTCGAAGAAGCCGTCCGCGTCACCCTCCTCCTCCGCGCCGTCGAAGACGCCGGGCAAGCAGGAGAAGAAGAAGCCGGCGGCCACCCCCAGCGAGAAGACCGAGCCCACCCCGTCGCGCACGGCCACCGAGGAGCCGGCGCAGACGAAGGAGCCGGCCGGCGGGTCCGTCGCGGTCTCCGAGGCGGCCGCCGCCGAGGCCCAGGTGCTCACGCTCGTCAACGAGGAGCGGGCCAAGGTGGGCTGCACCCCCGTCGCCGCCAACAGCGCGCTGACCTCACTGGCCGAGGACTTCAGCGCGGCCATGGCCGCGCAGGACTTCTTCGACCACACCGACCCCAGCGGCGCGACCCCCTGGGACCGGGCCGAGGCGGCCGGGATAACCAACCTCGGCGGCGAGAACATAGCCCGCGGCCAGGCGGACGCGGCGGCGGTGATGGACGCCTGGATGAACAGCGAGGGCCACCGGGCCAACATCCTGAACTGCGACTTCAAGACCCTGGGCGTCGGCGTGCACTTCGGCTCCGGCGGCCCCTGGTGGACCCAGGACTTCGGCTACTAGAAACTGCTGGGGACCGCACCCCGCGCGGGCTTTCCACCGCTCCGCGCGGCCTGCGGGACCGCGCTGTGCTCACGTACGCTGGAGACATGTCGACCACGCAGGAGTGCACGGAAGAGCGGGACCTTCCGTACGACGTGTTCTCCCGGGACTGCCCCTCGCGAGGCACGCTGGAGCATGTCACCGGACGCTGGGGCGCGCTCACGCTCGGCGCCCTGTACGAGCACTCGTTCCGCTTCAACGAACTGCGCCGCCGGGTGGACGGCGTCAGCGAGAAGATGCTCTCCCAGACGCTGCACGCGCTGGAGCGCGATGGCCTGGTGCACCGCGAGGCCCAGCCGACCAACCCGCCCCGGGTCGACTACGAACTGACCCCGCTCGGCCGGGAGACGGCCCGGCGGCTGCTCGCCCTCATCGAGTACCTCGAAGGCAGCATGGACGAGGTGCTGGCGGCCCGCGAGCGCTACGACGCCGAGCGGACCGGCACCGGGCAGCCGGCTAGGGCGTGACGCGCGGCGGGCGCTGGCACTTCGGGCAGAAGTAGCTGGACCGGTTCATCCACGGCCGGCGGCGCATCGGCGTGGCACAGCGGCCGCAGGGCAGTCCCTCGCGGCCGTACGCGTCCAGCGACCGGTCGAAGTAGCCCGACTCCCCGTTGACGTTGACGTACAGGCTGTCGAAGCTGGTGCCGCCGACCGAGAGGGCCGCGTTCAGCACGTCCCGTACATGGCCGAGGAGTTCCTGGGTGCGCGGACGGGTGAGGGTGGCGGTGGGGCGCTCGTAGTGCAGGCGGGCGCGCCACAGCGCCTCGTCCGCGTAGATGTTGCCGACGCCGCTGATCAGGGACTGGTCGAGCAGGGCCCGTTTGATGGTGGTGCGCTTGCGGCGCAGGGCCTGGTGGAACGCCTCGTCGTCGAAGAGCGGGTCGAGCGGGTCGCGGGCGATGTGCGCGATGACGTCGGGCAGCCCGTCGGGCGAGGTGTCGTGCAGCGACAGCCCGCCGAAGGTGCGCTGGTCGACGAAGCGCAGCTCGGTGCCGAGGGCGTCGGCGAAGCGGACCCGGACCCGCAGATGCTTCTCGACCGGCGCCTCGTGCGGCTGGACCAGCAGCTGGCCGCTCATCCCGAGGTGGGCGAGGACCGCCTGCCCGCTGTCCGCCAACGGCAGCCACAGGTACTTGCCGCGCCTGCTCGGCACCCCGATCCGGTGGTCCTTGAGCCGCTGGGCGAAGTCGTCGGCACCGGCCGGGTGCCGGCGTACCGCGCGGGGGTGCAGGACCTCGGCGTCGGCGACGCTCCGGTGGGCGACCCACCGCTCCAGACCGCGCCGGACGACCTCTACTTCGGGCAACTCGGGCATGCGTTCCCCCACTGCGGGACGGTGTGACGACGACGAGCGCCCGCCCCGGGCAGGGGCGGGCGCTCGGAGCGCCTCTCTGCGAAGAGCGGGATGAAGCGGATCAGGCGGAGGCCGACGGTATGTCGGCGGTCTCCGCGGCGGCCTCGGCCGCCTCGGCGCGCTCGTCCGCCGCGGCCCGGATGGACCGCCACGCGGATTCCGCGGCCTGCTGCTCCGCTTCCTTCTTGCTGCGGCCGGTGCCGGTGCCGTACGAGACGCCTCCGACGCGGGCGGCAGCAGTGAAGGTCTTCTCGTGGTCGGGGCCGGTCTCCGTGACCAGGTACTCGGGGACACCGAGCCCTTCGGTCGCGGTCAGCTCCTGGAGACTGGTCTTCCAGTCCAGGCCGGCACCGAGATTGGAGGACTTTTCGATCAGGGGATCGAACAGGCGGTGCACCAGCTCCGCCGCCGCGTCCAGGCCCTGGTCGAGATAGACGGCGCCGATCACCGCTTCGAGGGTGTCGGCGAGGATGGATGCCTTGTCCCGGCCGCCCGTGCCCTCTTCACCGCGGCCGAGCCGGATGAAGGAGCCCAGTTCCAGCCCGCGACCGACCTCCGCCAGCGCACGCGAGTTGACCACCGCGGCCCGCAACTTGGCCAGCTGGCCTTCGGGCAGGTCGGGGTGGATGCGGTACAGCGTGTCGGTGACGACGAGACCGAGCACGGAGTCCCCGAGGAACTCCAGCCGCTCGTTCGTCGGCAGACCGCCGTTCTCGTACGCGTAGGAACGGTGGGTCAGCGCGCGCACCAGAAGGGCGGACTCGAGCTGATACCCGAGCCGCCCTTCCAGAAGCGTGTGGGACGAGGCCTGGTGCTCCGCAGCGTTTTTCTTCGGCGTGGACACAGTGCCTCTCACCAGCCGCTCAGACCTCGAGGACCTGGCGCTTGTTGTAAGTGCCGCACGACGGGCACGCGATGTGCTGCTGCTTGGGCTCGTGGCAGCGCTCGCACGCAACCAGGGTGGGGACCGCAGCCTTCCACTGCGACCGGCGGTGGCGCGTGTTGCTGCGCGACATCTTCCGCTTCGGAACAGCCACGGCTACTTCTCCTGCTTCTCGTCGGCGCCTGCTTCGGCGCCGCTCATCTCGTCCTTCTCGCCGTCTCCGAGTGAACCGGCGAGTCCCTGCAGTGCCGCCCAACGGATGTCGACGGCGTCATGGTGGTGGTCCGGGTCGTCCGCCAGGCGTACGCCGCACTCGACGCACAGTCCCGGACAGTCCTCCCGGCACACCGGCTGCATCGGCAGTGCGAGCACCACCGCATCGCGCAGCACGGGTTCGAGGTCGAACAGGCCGTCCTCGAGAAAGAGCTGGTCCTCGTCTTCCTCGGCGTCGTCGGCCGGTTCCGCTTTCACACGGCCCCGGTCGTCGGCGTCAGGGTACGAGAACATCTCCTGGAAGTCCGCTTCGAGCTCGAGCTCGACCGGCTCCAGACACCTTACGCACTCCCCCTCGGCCGCGGCACGGGCGGTGCCTGTGACGAGCACCCCTTCCATGACCGACTCCAGCCGGAGCGCCAGCTCCACCGGGGCGCCTTCCGGCACTCCGATGACTCCCTTGATACCGAGGTCCTGGGGAGCGTCGACCGTGCGGGTCAGGCGCTGTTGCGCACCGGGCCGCCGGCCCAGCTCGTGTGTGTCGAACACGAGGGGGTTGCGGTGGTCGAGGTGGGCGTTCAGGGCCATTCCAACTTTCGGTCTTCGAGCGTCGTACTTCGTACTGCGGGCAGCGCTGATCGTGCGGTTACACACGACCGAAGAGCCAGGATACTGGAGCTTTCCCGCACGGCCCAATCCGGTGCCGGAGCCGGTGGAAACTACAGTCCCCGGCCCTGTTCGTAGGCCTTCAGCTGCTCCGCGCTGATCATGCTGGTGTCGAAGAGGCTGGTCTCGTCGAGGCCCTGGGCCTGCTGCTGCGGGTCGTATGCCAGCTGCTGGGGGTCGTAGGCGGGCTGCTGCCCCTCGTACCCCTGCTGCTGGGCGTCGTAGCCCTGGTAGGCGTAGGGGTCGGCCTGCTGGTAGCCGTACGCGTCCCGCTGGCCGGCGTAGGTCTGCTGCGGGTAGCCGCCGTACGGGTCGGGCTGCTGCTGGGCGTAGCCGTACGCGGTCTGGTCGGCCGGTGCCGCCTGGGCCACCGCCGGCTGCGGCTGCTGCTGTTGTTGCTGCTGCTGCTGCTGCTCGGTGTAGTCCCGCTGCCGGGACTGCTCGGCGGCGGCGTCACTGTCGGCGAGGGCGGCCAGGTCGGCGAGGTAGTCGGCGTCGCTGGAGTGCTGCCGGGTGGTGGTGTCGTCGGCGAGGGCGCCGAGGTCGTCGGAGGCGATCCGGCCGTGCAGCTTCTGCCGGCCGCGGCCGACCGCCTCCAGGGTCTTGGCCAGCACCGCCTCGAAGGCGCCCAGCTTGACGTCGACGTAGGCGTCGGCGTCGCGGCGCAGGGTCTCGGGGTCGTGGCTGCGCTCGGGGGCGTCCTCGTCCTCGTAGCCGTTCTCGTCGATGCCGGGGCCGGTGCCGAGCAGTTTCTCGCGGCCGCGGCCGACCGAGCCGAGCGTCTTGGTGAGGACGACCTCGAAGTTGGCGAGCTTGGAGTCGACGTAGTCGTCGGCCTCGGCGCGGATCTCCTCGGCCTCCCGGCGGGCCTCGGTGAGGATGCGGTCGGCCTCGGCCTGGGAGCGGCGCACGACCTCCATGTCGGAGATCAGCGAGCCGCGCTCGGCGTGCGCGGTCTCGATGATCCGCGTCGCCTCCTGGCGGGCCTGCTCCACCATCTGCTCGCGGTCGCCGATCAGCTCCTGGGCCTGGGCGAGGGAGCCGGGCAACGCGGCCCGCACCTCTTCCAGCAGGGAGAGCAGGTCCGCGCGGTTGACCACGCAGGAGGCCGACATGGGCATGGACCGGGCGCCGGAGACCGTCGAGACGATCTCGTCCAGCTTCTTCTGCACGTCCACCGTGTGCTCGCCACTCTCTACAGCTGTGTTGGAGACGGACGGGACGACTGTACGGCTCCGGGGCGGGCGCCGGACACCGCCCGGCGCTCAGTCCTTGCGCAGCCGCTCGGTGAGCGCGTCGTGGACCATCGGGGGCACCAGGTGGGAGACGTCGCCGCCCCAGGTGGCGACCTCCTTGACCAGCGAGGAGGACAGGAAGCTGTAGGTCGGGTTGGTGGGCATGAAGAGGGTCTCCACGCCCGAGAGGCCGTTGTTCATCTGGGCCATCTGCAGTTCGTAGTCGAAGTCGCTGACCGCGCGCAGGCCCTTGACGATGGCCGGGATCTCGCGCTCCTTGCAGAAGTCGACGAGGAGGCCGTGGAAGGACTCGACGCGGACGTTGCCGTACTCGGCGGTGACCCGGCCGATGAGGTCGATGCGCTCCTCGACGGCGAACAGGCCCTTCTTCGACTGGTTGATCATCACCGCGACGTAGACCTCGTCGTACAGCCTGGAGGCACGGGAGATGATGTCCAGATGGCCATTGGTGATCGGGTCGAACGACCCGGGACAGACGGCGCGGCGCACTTGAGATCCCTCGCTCTCGAGTCCGGTCATCGTGCGTCTTCGCACGTAGAGGCGGCGCGACCGTACCAAAACGTTCCCTCGCCGTAGCGACGGGCCCGGAGCGCGTCGAAACCCTCCGGCCACCGGAACTCCCCGCCTCTGGTGCTGCGCTCCACGGTGACGAGGGCATCGTCCGCGAGCCAGCCCTGAGTGCGGAGTGTGAGCAGGATCTCCCGAAGATCGTCGTCGGTGACGGCGTACGGCGGGTCCAGGAAGACCAGGTCGTACGGGTCGTCCGGCGGGGTCTGGATGATCTGCTGGGCCTTGCCCGCGCGGACCTCGGCGCCGGGCAGCCGGAGGGTCCGCACGTTCTCCCGGACGGTGCGGGCGGCGCGCGCGTCGGCCTCCACGAGGAGGACGTGGCCGGCGCCCCGGGAGAGGGCTTCCAGGCCGACGGCGCCGGAGCCGGCGTACAGGTCGAGGACGCGTTCGCCGTCCAGGGGGCCGCCGAGGAGGGACTGCCAGGTGGAGAGGAGGCCCTCGCGGGCGCGGTCGGAGGTGGGGCGGGTGCCGTTGCCTGGCGGCACCGCGAGGCGTCGTCCGCCGGCTTCGCCGGCGATTACGCGGGTCATCTTGGGTCCTTGGTGGTGGGCGGCTTCAGGTTTCAGTGTGGCTGGTCGCGCAGTTCCTCGCGCCCCTGGGTAACTTCCCTCACCCCTTTTCCAAGTACTGTTCCCGTTCCTCGTCCAAGAGGGCGTCCAAAGCCGTTCGTAGGCCGGGCAACCCGGTCAGCTCCGGGTCCGCTGCCACCACCGCCGTCGCCTCCGCTCTCGCCTCCGCGATGATCTCCTCGTCCTCGATGACGGCGAGGACCTTGAGGGAGGTGCGGGCGCCGGACTGGGCCTGGCCCAGGACGTCGCCCTCGCGGCGCTGTTCGAGGTCGATGCGGGAGAGCTCGAAGCCGTCCAGGGTGGCGGCCACGGCGTTGAGCCGCTGACGGGCCGCACTGGCCTCCGGCATCTCGGAGACCAGCAGGCACAGACCGGGGGCCGAGCCGCGGCCGACCCGGCCGCGCAGCTGGTGCAGCTGGGAGACGCCGAAGCGGTCCGCGTCCATGATCACCATGGCGGTGGCGTTGGGGACGTTGACGCCGACCTCGATGACAGTGGTGGCGACCAGGACGTCGGTCTCGCCGGCGGCGTAGCGGCGCATCACGGCGTCCTTGCCGTCGGGCTGCATCCGGCCGTGCAGGACCTCGACCCCGAGGCCGCTCAGCGGGCCCTTGGCGAGCTGGTCGGCGACGTCCAGGACGGCGAGCGGGGGCCGTTTGTCGCCCTCGCCCTCGGCCGGTCTGCCCTTCTTCTTCGGTGTCTCGTCCTCGTCGCCGATGCGGGGGCAGACCACGTACGCCTGGTGGCCGTTCTCCACCTCCTCGCGCACCCGCTCCCAGGCGCGGGCCAGGAAGTGCGGTTTGTCGGCGGCCGGGACGACATGGCTGGCGATCGGGGAGCGGCCGGCCGGGAGTTGGTCCAGGACGGAGGTCTCCAGGTCGCCGAAGACGGTCATGGCGACCGTGCGCGGGATGGGCGTGGCGGTCATGACGAGCAGGTGCGGGGGCTGCTTTCCCTTGCCGCGCAGGGCGTCGCGCTGCTCGACGCCGAACCGGTGCTGTTCGTCGACGACGACCAGGCCGAGGTCGTGGAACTGGACCTTGTCCTCGATCAGCGCGTGGGTGCCGATGACGATGCCGGCCTCGCCGGTGGCCAGGTCGAGCATGGCCTGGCGGCGGGCGGCGGTGCCCATCGAGCCGGTGAGCAGCACCACTTTGGTGGCGTGCTCGGAGCCGCCGAGCATGCCGCCCTCGGCCAGTTCGCCCATCATCTCCGTGACCGACCGGTGGTGCTGCTGGGCGAGCACCTCGGTGGGCGCGAGCATCGCGGCCTGGCCGCCGGCGTCGACCACGGCGAGCATGGCGCGCAGGGCGACCATCGTCTTGCCCGAGCCGACCTCGCCCTGCAGCAGCCGGTGCATCGGGTGCTCGGTGGCCAGGTCGTCGAAGATCTCGCGGGAGACCTTTTGCTGGCCCTCGGTGAGGGTGAAGGGGAGACGGTCGTCGAAGGCGGTCAGCAGGCCGTCGGGCCGGGGCCGGCGCGGGACCGCGGGCAGCTGGGTCTCGGCGTGCCGGCGGCGGGCCAGGGCGACCTGGAGGACGAACGCCTCGTCCCACTTCAGCCGGGCGCGGGCGGCGGCGATGTCGGCCTGGGTGTGCGGGCGGTGGATCTTGCGCAGGGCCTCGGGGAGGGAGAGCAGTC
The DNA here is from genome assembly GCF_052216785.1 of Streptomyces sp. JW3. Classification (NCBI taxonomy): domain Bacteria; kingdom Bacillati; phylum Actinomycetota; class Actinomycetes; order Kitasatosporales; family Streptomycetaceae; genus Streptomyces; species Streptomyces sp. JW3. The sequence continues at coordinate 54,204 of NZ_JBQOUX010000029.1, forward strand.
CGCGTCCCTCGCGCAGGGACGCGGGGAGCGGGTCGACGGCCTCCTCGGCGGCGGGCAGCACCGTCTGGATCGCCTTGGCCAGCTTCCAGGACTCCAGCTTGGCGGTGGCGGGGTAGAGCGGGATGAGGGCGCCGGCCCAGCTCTCCACCGTCTCCTCGGCGTCGCCGCGCAGCAACTCGTAGGCCGGATGGGCCAGTTGCAGCCGTCGGTTGAAGACGGAGACCTTGCCGGCGAACATCGCGCGGGTGCCCGGCAGCAGGTCCTTGTGGGGTTTGTGGACGCCGTGGCCGAAGAAGACCAGGGTGAGCCGGCCGCTGCCGTCGGTGATGGTCACCTCCAGGCGCTGTCCCTTGCCGCGCGGGGCCTTGGCCGAGGCGAAGGTGTGCAGCCGGGCGTCGGCGACCTGGGCGACCACCGTGACGTGCTCGTCCATCGGCAGGTCGGCGAGGTGGGTGAGCTGCCCGCGCTCCTCGTATCTGCGCGGGTAGTGGTGGAGCAGGTCGCCGACCGTGTGCAGGCCGAGGTGCTCGGCCATCACCTTCGCGGTGGCGGGGCCGAGCACCGACTTCAGCGGCTGATGCAGGGGTTCTCGCAGTCCGGGCACGAGATCCATTGCACACCACGGCACTGACAATGGCCGCGCGCGGCCCGGCGGAACCCCGCTACTCGACGCCGATCAGCAGCAGCGCGCCCTGCCGGCCGCCCCGGTAGACCACGGTGTCCACGGCGAGGTACGCCTCCCTGACCCGGGCCGCCAGGTGCTCGGCGACGTCCTCGGGGGCGTCGTCGCCGAGGACCAGGGTGACCAGTTCGCCGCCGGCCGCGAGCATCCGGTCCAGCACGGTCGTCGCGGTGGCGGTGACGTCGGAGCCGATCACCGCCACGTCGCCGTCGACCAGGCCGAGGACGTCGCCGGCCTGGCAGATGCCGGCCGTGGTCCAGGACTGGCGTTCGGCGACGGCGACCTCGGCGTACCGGGTGGCGCCGGCCGCCGAGGTCATCGCCACGACGTCCTCGTCGAAGCGCCGTCCGGGTTCGTGCACGGCGAGCGCGGCGAGGCCCTGGACCGCGGAGCGGGTCGGGATGAGGGCGACCCGCACGCCCGCCGCCCGGGCCTGGTCGGCGGCCGCGGCGGCGGTGTGCCGCAGTTCGGCGTCGTTCGGCAGCAGCACCACCTCGTGCGCGTGCGCGCGGCGCACCGCCTCGGCCAGTTCCGCGCTGGCGGGCGGCTCCCCGGGGCGGGCCAGCACGGCCGTCGCGCCGGCCTGGGCACAGAGCCCGGCCAGCCCCTCGCCGGGCACCACCGCCACCACGGCCCGCTGGACCCGCTCCCGGGCCGGCCGGCCGGCTCCGCCGGTGTGCGCGTCGCCCTGCCCGAAGTGGGTGATCCGGATCCGGTACGGCCGGCCCGCCTCGACGCCCGCCTCCACGGCGGCCCCCGCGTCGTCGACGTGCACATGGACGTTCCACAGGCCGTCGCCGCCGACCACCACCAGGGAGTCCCCGAGGGCGTCCAGCCGCTGCCGCAGCCGGGCGACGGCCGTGTCGTCGGCCTCCAGGAGATAGATCACCTCGAAGGCGGGTCCGCCCGCGTCCGGCGGGCACACCTCCTCGCCCGCCGTGCCCCCCACACGTGTGTACGACCCCGGTGCCGCCGACGGCACCTCCCCCGTGAGCGTCTCCACCAGCGCCGCGAGGACCGTCACCAGGCCGTGCCCGCCCGCGTCCACCACTCCGGCGCGCTTCAGGGCGGGCAGTTGTCCCGGGGTCGCGGCCAGCGCCGTCCGGGCGCCCTCGTGCGCCGCGCGGGCGACGGCGGCGCAACCGCCCTCCGCGCGGTGCGCCGCGTCGGCGGCGGCCGCGGCGACGGTCAGCACGGTGCCCTCGACCGGGTGGGCGACGGCCTGCCGCGCGGAGTCGGCCGCGCGGCGCAGCGCGCGCCGCAGCCCGAGTCCCTCGACGGGCACGCCCTCTCCCTGCTCGGCGAGCACCTGGGCCATGCCGCGCAGCAGCTGCGCCAAAATCGTCCCGGAGTTGCCCCGGGCGCCGATCAGCGCGCCGTGCGCCATCGCCCGTACCGCCTCGGCGAGCGAGGGTCCGGCACCGGCGCCGCCCGCCTCATGCGCCGAGAACACCGCCTCCACCGCCGCCGCCGCCGACTCCACCGTCAGATACAGGTTGGTGCCGGTGTCCCCGTCGGCGACCGGGTACACGTTGATCGCGTCGATCTCCTCGCGGGCCCGCCCCAGCGCGCCGAGCGCCAGGCCGCACCAGGTGCGCACCGCCACCGCGTCGAAGAACTCCTGCGGCACCTGCGCCTCCCTGAGCTGCTGGACGTGGCACGCAGCGTAGACCCCGGGGCGGTACCCGCCGGAACAGGGCCTGAGCAGGGCCGGGGACAGGGCCGGGAACAGGGCCGGGGACAGGGCCGTGAGCTGCCGTGGTAGTTTCGTTGTACGGACGCAGTCGTTGTATGCTGCTCCGGTTGCCCGATCCCGATCGGGCCATTCCCCCTGGCACCGCCACTCAGATCACGGCCGCTCGCAAGAGCTCCGAGACCTTGATCCCGGCATGCCGGGATCAACCGTAAGTGCATCTGAAGTCTTTGGAGTGACCCGTGGCTGCCAACTGCGACGTCTGCGGCAAGGGGCCGGGCTTCGGCAACAACATCTCGCACTCGCACCGCCGTACGTCCCGCCGCTGGAACCCCAACATCCAGCGTGTGCGTACCGTGGTGGGCGGGACGCCGAAGCGCGTGAACGCTTGCACCTCGTGCATCAAGGCCGGCAAGGTCTCGCGCTGACGCTCAGCAACAGCGCGCGGCCACTGTCGGTTCGCAGCAGGAAGCCGGTCCATCTCAGGGTGGGCCGGCTTCTTGCTGTGCCCACTCGGCCTCACTGACGTCGAAGCGCCCACCCATGATCCACCGGCCCGATCCCCCCGCCCAGCGCGAACCCGGCCGCGATCGCCCCGGTGACGTACTCCTTGGCCGCCGCCACCGCCTGGGGCACCGGCCGGCCGTGCGCCAGGTGCGCGGCGATCGCCGAGGCCAGGGTGCAGCCCGTGCCGTGGGTGTGCCGGTTGTCGTGCCGCGCCGCCCGCAGCCAGTGCTCCTCGGCACCGTCGGTGAGCAGGTCCACGGCCTCGCCCGGCAGATGACCGCCCTTGATCAGCGCCCAGCGCGGCCCGAACTCCAGCAGGGCCGCCGCCGCCCGGCGCATCCCGTCCGCCGACTCCACCCGGACGCCGGTGAGCTGCGCCACCTCGTCCAGGTTCGGGGTGGCGACGGTCGCGACCGGCAGCAGCTTGGTGCGTACCGAGTCCAGGGCGGACGCGGCCAGCAGCGGATCGCCATGCTTGGAGACGCCGACCGGGTCGATCACGGCGGGCGCGTCGGTCCCGGCGATCAGCTCGGCGACCGTCTCGACCAGTTCCGCCGAGGCCAGCATGCCGGTCTTGACCGCCTGGACGCCGATGTCGTCGACGACACTGCGGTACTGCGCCCGGACCGCCTCGGCGGGCAGTTCCCAGGCGCCCTGCACCCCCAGCGAGTTCTGCGCGGTCACCGCGGTGATCACGCTCATCCCGTGGGTGCCGAGCGCCAGCATCGTCTTCAGGTCGGCCTGGACGCCGGCGCCGCCGCCGGAGTCGGACCCGGCCACCGTGAGGACGTTCGGCAGCGCGCTCATCCCTCGATCTCCCCGCCGAAGTGGTCCCACCCGCCGGTACTGGTCCAGGGCGCCCCGTCGACCGTCACCTGCGGCAGCGCCGAGGGGTGCAGCACCTCGCCGATGACCTTCCAGCGGGCGGGCAGCTTCACGTCCGGCCCGAAGGTCGCCACGATCGCGTGGTCCTCTCCCCCGGTCAGCACCCACTGGAGCGGGTCGACGCCGACGGCCTGGCCGATGTCGTTCATCTGGGACGGGATGTCGATCTGCCCGGAGCGGATGTCGATCCGGACCTTGCTGGCCTCCGCGATGTGCCCGAGGTCGGCGATCAGCCCGTCGCTGACGTCGCACATCGCGCTCGCGCCGAGCCCGGCGGCGGCCGGCCCGGCGTGGTACGGCGGCTCCGGGCGCCGGTGCGCCTCGACGAACGCGCGCGGCGAGCGGAACCCCCGGGACAGTACGGCGAACCCGGCGGCGGACCAGCCGAGCCAGCCGGTCACCGCGACCAGGTCGCCGGGGCGGGCGCCGGCCCGGGTCACCGGTTCCTGGCCGCGCAGGTCGCCGAGGGCGGTGATGGACACCGTGATGGTGTCGCCGCGCACCACGTCGCCGCCGACCACCGCCGCGCCGGCCACCTGGCACTCGTCGCGCAGCCCGTCCATCAGCTCGGTCGGCCAGGTCACCGGCAGTTCGGCGGGGACCACCAGGCCGAGCAGCAGCGCGGTCGGCACGGCGCCCATCGCCGCGATGTCCGCCAGGTTCTGGGCGGCGGCCTTGCGGCCGACGTCGTAGGCGGTGGACCAGTCGCGGCGGAAGTGCCGGCCCTCCACGAGGATGTCGGTGGTGGCCACCACCCGCCGGTCGGGTGCGGCGACCACGGCGGCGTCGTCGCCGGGGCCGATCCGGACCGCCGGGGTGGTGGTGAGACGGGAGGTGAGCTCCCTGATGAGCCCGAACTCCCCGAGCTCACCAACAGTGCCCTTCATGGCCCTACTCCCCTTCCGTCCCGGTCCGTGCCCGGTCGCGCTTCGTCTGTGTGTACCAGGGTCGGGCACCGGGCCCGAGTGGCGGGGTCGGCGTCCGGGTGTCCCGGCGCGCGAGACCCCTGCCCCGCGGGTCTCCCCGCGGCGCGGGCCCACGCGATACCGTGGCGTTCCTTTTCCCCACATGATCCTCGTGGCCGCCCTGGAGGTTCCGTGGTACAGGCGTACATCCTGATCCAGACGGAGGTCGGCAAGGCGTCGGCCGTCGCCCAGGCGATCGGCAGACTGCCGGGGGTGATCCAGGCCGAGGACGTGACTGGACCGTACGACGTGATCGTGCGCGCCGAGGCCGACACCGTCGACGACCTGGGTCGCATGGTGGTCGCCAAAGTCCAGCAAGTGGACGGCATCACCCGCACCCTGACCTGCCCGGTCGTCCATCTGTAGGCCCCGTCTACCCTGTGCCGGTGAACTCCTTCCGTCACCGGCTGCTCGGCCCGCCCCTGCTCGTCCTGCTGACCGCCGTCGCGGGCTGCTCCGCGACGGACGGCGGCCCCTCGGCGGCGGTGCCCAGCCCGGACGCGAAGGTGGCCGCGCTCTGCGCGGACCTGGACGAGGCCGTGCCGTCGAAGGTGGACGGCCTGAGCCGCGAGGATCCCGAGCCCGCCTCGAAGCTGACGGCGGGCTGGGGAAACCCGCTGATCATACTGCGCTGCGGTGTCGCACGGCCGCCGAAGATGATCGACCCGAAGGTGGCCGAGGGCGGCGATCCGGACGCGGTGGCCGGCGGCGTCAACGGCGTCGACTGGCTGATGGAGAAGCAGGACGACGGCGCGTACCGGTTCACCACCGCCAACCGGGAGGCGTACGTCGAGGTCACCGTCCCCGCGGGCCGGGACAGTTCCAGCGTGCTGATCGACCTGGCCCCGGCCGTGAAGAAGGCGATCCCCGAAGGGATCGCCCTGTAACTCCGGCCGGACCGCTCAGCGAAGTCCCGTCGGCCGGTTCAGCGCCGCCCGCACCAGCCGGTCCACCAGCTCGGGATAGCCGATGCCGCTGGCCTGCCACATCTGCGGGTACATCGAGATGGGCGTGAACCCGGGCAGCGTGTTGATCTCGTTGATCACGAACTCGCCGTCCTCGGTGAGGAAGAAGTCCGCGCGCACCAACCCCTCGCAGGACGCCGCCTCGAACGCCTCGACCGCGAGCCGCTGCACCTCGGCCGTCTCCTCGGGGGTGAGCGGCGCGGGCACCAGCCCCGGGGTGGAGTCGATGTACTTGGCCTCGAAGTCGTAGTACGCGTGCGCGCTCGGCGGCGGGATCTCGGCGGGTACGGAGGCCCGCGGGCCGTCCTCGAACTCCAGCACCCCGCACTCGATCTCGCGGCCGGTGAGCGCGGCCTCGACCAGGAACTTCGGGTCGTGCCGACGGGCCTCGGCGATCGCCTCGTCGAGCCCTTCGAGGCCGTCGACCTTGGTGATGCCGATCGACGAACCCGCGCGCGCGGGCTTCACGAACAGCGGCCAGCCGTGCTCGCCGGCGAAGTCGACGATCTTCTTTCGGGCGGCGGCACCTTTTTCCCCGTTCGGGGCGGCCTGCTCCCACTCGCGCGGCCGGATCACCACGTACGGGCCGACCTTGAGCCCGAAGGAGGTGAACACCCGCTTCATGTAGTCCTTGTCCTGACCGACCGCCGAGGCCAGCACGCCCGAGCCGACGTACGGCACCCCGGACAGCTCCAGCAGACCCTGGAGGGTGCCGTCCTCACCGTAGGGGCCGTGCAGGACGGGGAAGACGACGTCGACCTCGCCGAGCGCCTTGGGCACCGAGCCCGGTTCGCTGTAGACGACCTCGCGGTTGGCCGGGTCGACGGAGAGCACCACCGCGCCCTCCACCGAGTCGGCGAGCTGGTCCACGGTGGGCGTGCGCCGGTCGGTGATCGCCATGCGTTCGGGCTCGTCGGCGGTGAGCGCCCAGCGGCCGTCGGTGGTGATGCCGATCGGCAGGACCTCGTACTTGGTCCGGTCGATGGCGGCGAGGACGGCGCCGGCGGTGACCACGGAGATCCCGTGTTCGGAGCTGCGCCCGCCGAACACGACGGCGACCCGCGGCTTGCGAGGCGGCTGCTCGGGGCTCTGGGGGAGGTTCTCGGTGCTCATATCGCGTTGAGAGTACCCGGCCCCCTGGCCGCGTCACAGCGTCCGCCCCGGGCAAATGAGCGAGGGTGGCTCAGCGTCGCTCGGGCTTCGCGCTGCGCGACATCAGCTCCTTGACGGCGACCACCGGGGGCTTGCCCTCGTGCACGATCTCGAAGACCGTCTCGGTGATCGGCATGTCGACGCGGTGCCGGCGGGCCAGGTCCAGCACCGACTCGCAGGACTTGACGCCCTCGGCGGTCTGCTGGGTGACCGCGATGGTCTCGTCCAGGGTCATGCCCTTGCCGAGGTTGGTGCCGAAGGTGTGGTTGCGGGACAGCGGCGAGGAGCAGGTCGCCACCAGGTCGCCCAGGCCCGCGAGTCCGGAGAAGGTCAGCGGGTCGGCGCCGAGCGCGACACCGAGCCGGGTGGTCTCGGCGAGGCCGCGGGTGATCAGCGAGCCCTTGGCGTTGTCGCCGAGGCCCATGCCGTCCGCGATGCCGACGGCCAGCCCGATCACGTTCTTCACCGCGCCGCCCAGCTCGCAGCCGATGACGTCGGTGTTGGTGTACGGGCGGAAGTACGGCGTGTGGCAGGCGGCCTGGATGCGCTGGGCGACGGCCTCGTCGGTGCAGGCCACGACGGCGGCGGCGGGCATCCGGGCGGCGATCTCGCGGGCCAGGTTGGGTCCGGTGACCACGGCGACCCGGTCGGCGCCCACCTTGGCGACGTCCTCGATCACCTCGCTCATCCGCATCGCGGAGCCGAGTTCGACGCCCTTCATCAGGGAGACCAGGACGGTGTCCGGGGCGAGCAGCGGGCGCCACTTCGCGAGGTTGGCGCGGGCCGTCTGGGACGGGATCGCCAGCACGGTGAAGTCGGCGCCGGCCGCGGCCTCGGCGGCGTCGGTGGTGGCCCGCAGGTTCGCGGGGAGTTCCACACCCGGCAGATAGTCCGGGTTGGTGCGGGTGGAGTTGACGGCGTCGACCAGGCCGGGGCGCCGGGCCCACAGGGTGACGTCGCACCCGGCGTCGGCGAGGATCACGCCGAACGCGGTGCCCCACGACCCGGTGCCGAAGACGGCCGCCTTGACGGGCTTGCTCACGTGCCCTGCCCTTCTGCCTGTTCACCGTGCGTCTGCACCCGCGCGGTCTGCGCCCGGGTCCGGCGCCGCTGCTCGATCCGCTCGCGGCGCGGGTCGTAGGGCGTCTTCGGCGCCTGCTCGCCGCGGATCTCCTCCAGCTGGCGGGTGACCGCGGCCATGATGACCTCGGTGGCCTCCTTCAGCACCTCCGCGGTCATGTCCCTGCCGTAGAAGCGGGAGAGGTCGACGGGCGGGCCGGCCAGCACCCGGCTGGTCTTGCGCGGGAAGAGCCGCGGCCGCTTGGCGTACGCGGGCAGCAGTTCGTTGCAGCCCCACTGGGCGACCGGGATCACCGGGCACTTGGTCTGGAGGGCGACCCGCGCGGCGCCGGTCTTGCCGGTCATCGGCCAGCCGTCGGGGTCCCGGGTGAGGGTGCCCTCGGGGTAGAAGGCGACGCACTCGCCGCGCTCCACGGCGTCGATCGCGGCCCGGAAGGCGCTGAGCGCGTCGGTGCTCTCCCGGTAGACGGGAATCTGCCCGGTACCGCGCATCGCGGCACCGACGAATCCCTTCTTGAAAAGGCCGCTCTTGGCCAGGAATCGCGGCACGCGTCCGGTGTTGTACTGGAAATGCGCGTAGCCGAGGGGATCGATGTACGAATTGTGGTTCACGGCGGTGATGAATCCGCCCGCGGCCGGAATGTTCTCCATTCCCCGCCAGTCCCGCTTGAGCAGTAGCACCAGCGGCGGTTTGCAGATCACCGCGGCCAAGCGGTACCAGAAGCCGATTCTGCGGCGGGGCACGCGGACACCTTCCTCTAGGGCCTGGGCGGGGCAGGGGAGCCGCACAAGTGTCGCCCCGGGCCGCCGGTCTGTCGAGGACACGGTACGCCCCGGCCCCCCGGGGGCCACCGCCCCCGGGTGACAATGAGCGCGACAAGAGAGGGACGGATCACCTGTGCAATGGACCTTGGTCGTGCCGGTGAAGCCCTTGGCCCGGGCCAAGAGCAGGCTGTCGGACACGGCGGACGACGCGGTACGGCCGGACCTCGCGCTGGCGTTCGCCCTGGACACCGTGGCGGCGGCGCTGGCCTGCCCGGCGGTGGCGGATGTGGCAGTCGTCACGGACGATCCCCGGGCGGGTCGGGAGCTGGCCGCGCTCGGCGCGGGCGTCGTCGCCGACGAGCCGGGCGGCGGTCTGAACGCGGCCCTGGCGCACGCGGCGACGGCCGTCCGGGCGGCCTCTCCCGGCCCTGCGGTGGCGGCGCTGAACGCCGATCTCCCGGCGCTCCGGCCGGCCGAATTGACCCGGGTACTGAACGCGGCCGCGCAATTCCCGCGTTCTTTTCTGCCGGACGCGGCCGGAATCGGCACGACCCTGCTGGCCGCCGCCCCGGGTATCGGACTGCGCCCGGTATTCGGCCCGGATTCCCGCCGCGCGCACCAGGCGTCGGGCGCGGTGGAACTCCGGCTCGCCGCGGTGGATTCGGTACGGCAGGACGTCGACACCGGCGAGGATCTGCGCGCCGCGCTGGCGCTGGGGGTGGGTCCGCGGACGGCCGCGGCCGCCGCCCGGCTGCTGATCGCCGAGCAGTAGGCTGCCGTCATGCAGGCGACCGCGTACACATACGACCCGGCCCGGCGCAGCGGACAGGTACTGCTGGACGACGGCACTCCGGTGCCGTTCGACGCGGCGGCGTTCGACGCGGGCGGTCTGCGGCTGCTGCGGCCGGGGCAGCGGGTGCGGATCGAGACCGAGGGGTCGGGCGCCGAGCGGCGGATCACGCTGGTCACCCTCCAGACGTTCTGAGCTTGCGGGGCCCAAAACAGGGCCCGGAACAGGAACCCAGAACAGGAACCCAGAACAGGGCCCAGAACAGGCCGCGGGCCGGACTCCCGAGGGAGTCCGGCCCGGCGTGTGAGTGCCCCTGGGTGCCGCCGCCGGTTACTTCTTGCGTGCGGTGGCCTTCTTGGCGGTGGTCTTGCGCGCGGTCGACTTCTTGGCCGGCGCCTTCTTGGCCGTGGCCTTCTTCGCCGGCGCCTTCTTGGCGGCGGTCTTCTTCGCCGTGCTCCCGGTCGACTTCTTCGCCGGGGCCTTCTTGGCGGTGGCGGTCTTCGCCGTGGTGGCCTTCTTCGTCGCCGTGGCCGTCTTCTTCGCGGCGGCCGTGGTCGTCTTCTTGGCGGCGGCCTTCTTGCCCGCGGCCGTGGTCTTCTTGGCGGCGGCCTTCTTGCCGGCGGCCTTGGAGATGGTGGGCGGCGGGCCGGACAGGCTGCCCTTGGGCGCCTTCTTGACCGCGATGTCGTTCTTCGGCAGCTTCTTCGAGCCGCTCACCAGGTCCTTGAAGCCCTGACCGGCGCGGAAGCGCGGCACGGAGGTCTTCTTGACCCGAACCCGCTCGCCCGTCTGGGGGTTACGGGCGTAGCGGGCCGGCCGGTCGACCTTCTCGAAGGAACCGAATCCGGTGACCGAGACCCGGTCGCCCGCGACGACCGCGCGGACGATGGCGTCCAGGACCGCGTCGACGGCGTCGGCGGCTTGCTGCCGCCCACCCATCTTGTCGGCAATCGCTTCTACGAGCTGCGCCTTGTTCACGTCTTCCCCTTCGGAGACATCGCCAGAACGAGAATGTTCAAGCTTTTTCGCACGTTAGGCAGATATATACCGCAAATCAAACACGAAACGGGCTAATCACCCTTGTGCCGCAACGGACTCGACTGTCCCGGCCTGTTCAGCGTTGCCCGTCGGGGAACCGACCTTCGTCGAGATCCTCCGCGAAACGCTCCAGACGCCTTGCCGCACCGGCGGGATCGTGCTTGGCCGCGGCCGTAATGACCAGCAGCTTCCGGGTCAGCGCCATCCGTACGCCCTCCGGGACTTGCAGTGCGCGCACTGTTGTGTGCGCTTCCTTGAGCCGGGACGCGACCGCCGCATAGAGCTGGAGTTGGCCGTCGTGTTCCATGCACAGATTGTGCCATCTGGGGCGAGTTGTCGCCTGCGCAGGGGGCAACTGCCGCGTCGGACGCCTCCCCGGGCACCCGTCGCATCAGCGGTCCCCTGACTCGCTTACCCCGTCAACCACCTGCGTAACGTGGGAAGTTGTGGTCCCACCGGAGGCCGTCCGGGCCCGGACACAGCCGTACCCCCGATCGGTCCGATCGGGGGTACGGAGGGTGTTGCGGGGTGGCCGAAAGTCGCCCTCGGCTCAGACCTGGACGGTCCGCGGCTTGAACGACGGGCGCTTCGCCTCGTACGTGGCGATGTCGTCCTCGTTCTGGAGCGTGATGGAGATGTCGTCCAGGCCGTTCAGCAGCCGCCAGCGGGAGTTCTCGTCCAGCTCGAAGGCGGCGGTGATGCCCTCGGCGCGCACCTCGCGGGCCTCGAGGTCGACGGTGACCTCGGCCTCGGGGTCCCGGTCCGTGAGGTCCTGGAGCGCGTCCACGGTCCCCTGGTCGAGGACCACCGTGAGCAGGCCGTTCTTGAGCGAGTTGCCGCGGAAGATGTCGGCGAAGCGGGAGGAGATCACGGCCTTGAAGCCGTAGTTCTGGAGCGCCCACACCGCGTGCTCGCGGGACGAGCCGGTGCCGAAATCGGGGCCGGCCACCAGCACGGTGGCGCCGGCCCGCTCGGGCTGGTTGAGGACGAAGGTCTCGTCCTTGCGCCAGGCCTCGAACAGCCCGTCCTCGAACCCGTCCCGGGTCACCTTCTTGAGCCAGTGGGCGGGGATGATCTGGTCGGTGTCGACGTTGCTGCGGCGCAGCGGGACGGCCCGGCCGGTGTGCGTGGTGAATGCTTCCATGGCTGATCAGACTCCAGCGGGCGTGAGGGCGTCGGCGGCGGCGAGGTCGGCCGGGGAGGACAGGTGCCCCGTGACGGCCGTCGCGGCGGCGACCTGCGGGGACACCAGGTGAGTACGCCCGCCCTTGCCCTGCCGGCCCTCGAAGTTGCGGTTGGAGGTGGAGGCGGAGCGCTCCCCGGGGGCGAGCTGGTCCGGGTTCATGCCCAGGCACATGGAGCAGCCCGCGTGCCGCCATTCGGCGCCGGCCTCCTTGAAGACCACGTCCAGCCCCTCGGAGACGGCCTGGAGCCCGACCCGCGCGGAGCCGGGGACGACCAGCATGCGTACGCCGTCGGCGACTTTGCGGCCCTTGACGATCTCGGCGGCGGCCCGCAGATCTTCGATCCGGCCGTTGGTGCAGGAACCTACGAAGACGGTGTCCACCTTGATGGACCGCAGCGGCTGACCGGCTTCCAACCCCATGTACTCCAGGGCCTTTTCGGCGGCGAAGCGCTCCGAGGCGTCTTCGTACGAAGCCGGGTCGGGGACGGCGGCGGAAAGCGGCGCGCCCTGGCCCGGGTTGGTGCCCCAGGTGACGAACGGGGACAGCTCGGCGGCCTCGATGACCACCTCGGCGTCGAACTCGGCGTCCGCGTCCGTCCGCAGCGTCTTCCAGTACTCGACCGCCGCGTCCCAGTCGGCGCCCTCGGGGGCGTGCGGGCGGCCCTGGAGGTAGGCGAACGTGGTCTCGTCGGGGGCGATCATGCCCGCGCGGGCGCCGGCCTCGATCGACATGTTGCAGATGGTCATCCGGGCCTCCATCGAGAGCTTCTCGATGGCCTCGCCGCGGTACTCCAGGATGTAGCCCTGTCCGCCGCCGGTGCCGATCCTGGCGATGACCGCCAGGATGAGGTCCTTGGCGGTGACGCCGTCGGGCAGCTCGCCGTTGACCGTGATCGCCATGGTCTTCGGCCGGGCCATCGGCAGCGTCTGGGTGGCCAGCACGTGCTCCACCTGGGAGGTGCCGATGCCGAACGCCAGCGCGCCGAAGGCGCCGTGCGTCGAGGTGTGCGAGTCGCCGCACACCACGGTCGTGCCCGGCTGGGTCAGGCCCAGCTGCGGTCCGACGACGTGCACGACGCCCTGCTCGACGTCGCCCAGCGAGTGCAGCCGCACGCCGAAGTCCGCACAGTTCTTGCGCAGCGTCTCCAGCTGGATCCGGGAGACCGGGTCCGCGATGGGCTTGTCGATGTCGAGGGTCGGGGTGTTGTGGTCCTCGGTGGCGATGGTCAGGTCGAGCCGCCGCACGGTCCGGCCGCTCTTGCGCAGGCCGTCGAAGGCCTGTGGGCTGGTCACCTCGTGCAGCAGGTGCAGATCGATGAAGAGGAGGTCGGGCTCGCCTTCGGCGCGCCGGACGACGTGGTCGTCCCAGACCTTCTCCGCGAGTGTCCTACCCATCGCTTTCCCTCCGGCCGGCAACGGCTCGCCGGCCCAACTAGAGATCTTGAGGTAGCGGCGCCCGCGCCCCGGTTTCCGGGCAACCGCCACCAGGCCCTTACGTCACGGGCCGTTGTGACTTGGTGCCTTCCAGAGTGGCGCGTTCCACCGAAAATTGAACTTGCGTTTCACAGAGTGAGACGGGAGTATCGTTGCATGGACAACAGTAGCGGCGTCGGCGTTCTGGACAAGGCGGCCCTCGTCCTGAGCGCTCTGGAGTCCGGTCCGGCCACCCTCGCGGGGTTGGTCGGTGCGACCGGACTGGCACGACCCACGGCCCACCGCCTGGCCGTGGCGCTGGAGCACCACCGGATGGTGGCGCGGGACATGCAGGGCCGTTTCATCCTCGGCCCACGGCTGGCCGAGCTGGCCGCCGCGGCCGGCGAGGACCGCCTGCTGGCCACCGCGGGCCCGGTGCTCACGCATCTCCGTGACGTCACGGGCGAGAGCGCCCAGCTCTACCGCCGCCAGGGCGACATGCGGATCTGCGTGGCCGCGGCGGAGCGGCTGTCCGGCCTCAGGGACACGGTGCCGGTCGGTTCCACGCTCACCATGAAGGCCGGTTCGTCCGCGCAGATCCTGATGGCCTGGGAGGAGCCGGAGCGGCTGCACCGCGGCCTGCAGGGCGCCCGTTTCACGGCGACGGCCCTGTCCGGCGTACGTCGCCGGGGCTGGGCCCAGTCCATCGGCGAGCGCGAGCCGGGCGTCGCCTCGGTGTCGGCGCCGGTGCGCGGCCCGTCCAACCGCGTGGTGGCCGCCGTATCGGTCTCCGGTCCTATCGAGCGCCTGTCCCGCCACCCGGGCCGGATGCACGCCCAGGCCATCATCGACGCCGCCGCCCGCCTCTCGGAGGCCCTGCGCCGTTCCAGCTGAGACTCGGGGTCGGCCTCAACGCCGCGGCCGTCCCCGAGTGCAGCGCGCCCCGCAAGGGGCGCGGGGCTGTTACATATGCGGCTCCGCCGCGTGGGCGTGAGCAACCACATCGAACCCGCAGCCGCGAGACAACGAGAAAGGCCCCTCACCGCAGCGTTACCGCTGAGGCGAAGAGCCATCGTCCCGTACCCCCGACCGGATTCGAACCGGCGCTACCGCCTTGAGAGGGCGGCGTGCTAGGCCGCTACACAACGGGGGCCAAGCTGGTCTACCAGGACTCGAACCTAGACTAACTGAACCAGAATCAGTCGTGCTGCCAATTACACCATAGACCAATGTGGTTTAGACCAGACAGTACCCCCGACCGGATTCGAACCGGCGCTACCGCCTTGAGAGGGCGGCGTGCTAGGCCGCTACACAACGGGGGCCCTAGCGAGATCTCAGTGAAGTGATCTCCGTACCCCCGACCGGATTCGAACCGGCGCTACTGCCTTGAGAGGGCAGCGTGCTAGGCCGCTACACAACGGGGGCTTTGCAGATGCTGTGCTGGTTTCAAAACATCTGCGAGCTGGCCTACCAGGACTCGAACCTAGACTAACTGAACCAGAATCAGTCGTGCTGCCAATTACACCATAGGCCACTGGAACGCAACCCCCTCAACCGGGGATCTTGTTCTAGTTTCGCGCCTCCGGTTCCGGCCTTTCGGCCCGCTCCCCGGCGGCGCAGGAAGAACATTACCCGAAGGTGGACGGGGCTCCAAAACGGGTATCTCCGCCGAGGGCCGAGGGGAGTTCCGCGAGGGACGCGATGCGGCGCGGGCCGACCGGCGGGTCCACGGTCGCGTAGACACCGCCCCGGTCGATCCACACCGACAGCAGCCCGGCGTCGGCGGCGCCGCGGCCGTCGATCTCCGGGTGGTCACCGACGTACGCCACCTCGTGCGGGGGCAGGGCGAGGGCCTCGCAGGCGGCCAGGAAGGCGCCGGCGGCGGGCTTGGAGACGCCCAGTTCGGCGGCGCACAGGATGGCCTCGAAGCGGTCGTGGACGCCGAGGACGCGGAGTTTGCGGTCCTGGACGGTGAGGCTGGAGTTGGACAGCACGGCGTGCCGGTGGCTGTCGGCGAGGGCGTCGAGGACCGGCAGCACGTCCGGGAAGAGGGACCAGGCCGACTCGTAGTGCGTCAGGTAG
Organism: Streptomyces sp. JW3; assembly: GCF_052216785.1. Classification (NCBI taxonomy): domain Bacteria; kingdom Bacillati; phylum Actinomycetota; class Actinomycetes; order Kitasatosporales; family Streptomycetaceae; genus Streptomyces; species Streptomyces sp. JW3. The sequence goes on from NZ_JBQOUX010000029.1 coordinate 69,407, forward strand.
CGGTCGAACCAGGCGTCGGCCTCGTCGTCGGTCAGCTCGGGGCGGTCCAGGAAGACCCGGGTGCGGTCGCGCCGCTGGGTGACGAAGTCGACCTCGCCGGCCGCGAACCGGGCCCACTGGACGTCGGTGATCCGCCGCCAGAGGTCGAGCGCCTGCTCGGCGGTGCCGTACCGGTCGAGCAGTTCCTCGGCCGCGAGGTGCGAGCGGATGCCCTCGCGGTCGGCGGTGGTGTAGTCGAAGAGGGTGTCGTCGACGTCCCAGACCACGGCTTTGATCGTCATGGCCCCGACGGTACCGCCGGGGCCATGCGGGAGGTACCGCGGGCGGTCAGGCCGCCAGCCGGGCCAGTGCCGCGTCGATCCTGGTCAGCGCCTTCTCCTTGCCCAGGACCTCCAGGGACTCGAAGAGCGGCAGCCCGACCGTGCGGCCGGTGACGGCGACCCGGACCGGGGCCTGGGCCTTGCCGAGCTTGAGGCCGTGCGCCTCGCCGGCGGCCAGGACGGCTTCCTTCAGTGACTCGGGGGAGGTCCAGTCCGCCGCGTCCAGCTTCTCGCGGGCGGTGCGCAGCAGGGCGTCGGAGCCCTCCTTCATCGCCTTGGTCCAGGACGCCTCGTCGAAGACCGGTTCCGCGAGGAAGAGGAAGTCGACGTTGTCGGTGATCTCGGAGAGGACCTTCAGGCGGGTCTGCGCGTGCGGGGCGATCGCCTGCCACTTGGTCTCGTCGAAGTCCTCCGGGGCCCAGGGGGCGGCGGGGGCCTTCAGCCAGGGGCGGCAGCGCTCGGTGAAGTCCTTCACCTCCAGCAGCCGGATGTGGTCGCCGTTGATCGCCTCGCACTTCTTGAGGTCGAAGCGGGCCGGGTTGGGGTTGACGTCGGAGATGTCGAAGGCCGCGATCATCTCGTCGATCGAGAAGATGTCCTGGTCGGCGGAGAGCGACCAGCCGAGCAGGGACAGGTAGTTGAGCAGGCCCTCGGGGAGGAAGCCGCGCTCCCGGTAGAGGTTCAGGGACGACTGCGGGTCGCGCTTGGAGAGCTTCTTGTTGCCCTCGCCCATCACGTACGGCAGGTGCCCGAAGGCCGGGATCTCCTTGGCGACGCCCAGCTCGATCAGCGCCTTGTAGAGGGCGATCTGGCGCGGGGTGGAGGAGAGCAGGTCCTCGCCGCGCAGCACGTGGGTGATCTCCATCAGAGCGTCGTCGACCGGGTTGACCAGGGTGTACAGCGGGGCGCCGTTGGCGCGGACGATGCCGTAGTCCGGGACGTTCTCCGGGGTGAAGGTCAGCTCGCCGCGGACCAGGTCGGTGAAGGTGATCGTCTCGTCCGGCATCCGGAAGCGGACGATGGGCGCCCGGCCCTCCGCCTCGTACGCCTCGACCTGCGCGGCGCTCAGCTCGCGGCAGTGGCCGTCGTAGCCGGACGGCCGGCCGGCCGCGCGGGCGGCCTCGCGGCGGGTGTCCAGCTCCTCCTGGGAGCAGTAGCAGCGGTAGGCGTGGCCGGCGTCCAGGAGCTTGGCCGCGACCTCCTTGTAGAGGTCCATGCGCTGCGACTGGCGGTACGGCGCGTGCGGGCCGCCCACCTCGGGGCCCTCGTCCCAGTCGAAGCCGAGCCAGCGCATCGAGTCCAGGAGCTGGTTGTAGGACTCCTCGGAGTCGCGGGCCGCGTCGGTGTCCTCGATGCGGAAGACCAGGGTGCCGCCGTGGTGGCGCGCGAAGGCCCAGTTGAACAGGGCGGTGCGGACCAGGCCCACGTGGGGGTTACCGGTGGGCGAGGGACAGAAACGGACGCGTACGGGAGACGCTGCGCTAGCCACGCTTGACAACCTTGTTGGTGAGAGTGCCGATGCCTTCGATGGTGACGGCGACCTCGTCGCCGACGTTCAGGGGGCCGACCCCGGCCGGAGTGCCGGTGAGGATCACGTCGCCGGGGAGCAGGGTCATCGCCTCGGAGACGTTGACGACCAGGTCCTCGATGGAGTGGATCATCTCGCTGGTGCGGCCGAGCTGGCGCTGCTGTCCGTTGACGGTGAGCTGGATCGTCAGGTCGGCGGCGCGGGCCAGGTCGATGTCCGTCTCCACCCAGGGGCCCAGCGGACAGGAGGTGTCGAAGCCCTTGGCGCGGGCCCACTGCTTCTCGCGGCGCTGGACGTCGCGGGCGGTGACGTCGTTGGCGCAGGTGTAGCCGAGGACGACGTCCCCGACCCGGTCGCGCGGGACCTCGCGGCACATGCGGCCGATGACCACGGCCAGCTCGGCCTCGTGGTGCAGTTCCTGCGAGAAGGAGGGGTACTGGATCTGGTCGCCGGAGCCGATCACCGAGGTGGACGGCTTGAAGAAGGCGAACGGGGCGTCGGGCACCTCGTTGCCCAGTTCCCGGGCGTGCTCGGCGTAGTTGCGGCCGAAGGCGACGACCTTGTTGGGGAGCACCGGCGGCAGCAGCCGGACCTTGCTCAGCGGGACCTTCGTGCCGGACAGCTCGAAGTCCGCGAACGGGATGCCCTTGATGATGTCGAGGACGAGCTGGTCCGGCTGGTCGCCCTCGACCGCGCCGAAGGCGACGTTCCCGTCGATGGAGAACCTGGCGATGCGCACGGGTTGCTTGGCCCCTTGACTGATGCGGCTGGAGTCTGACGCTCCAGGCTAACGCGGCAGGGGGCGGGGGCCTCGCGCATACCCCGTGACCGGCAGGGGCGCCCTACTCGGCGGGGGTGGCCGAGGCCGGGATCTCCATGAGGATCGTGCGCCGGGGGTTGGCGGTCTGGGCGGGGAGCTCGACGGGGTGCTCCGGAAGCTCCGGGGCCGTCAGTTCGCCGGCGTCCTTGAGGTGGACCAGCGTCGTGCGGCGCGGATTGGCGATCTTGTGGAACATCATCGTCGTCTTCACGGTGGTACGAGCCTCGTCGGGTACGGGCGCCGGACGGACCCCGAGGGGCCTCGGTGGGGCGCGGGTTGTCGGATTTGCGTTCTCTGTAAAGCGCCAGGCTATGCACGCCATTCCCCGCCGAAGACGTGGAGGACTCATGAGGACGGTGTGAGTTTGCTCACTGAGCAAGGGGCAAAGCGGTCAAAGCAGACCCGCACCTCGCCTCCATGAAACGGACATTGCCTCCTTGAAGCGACCATTCCGCTCCTGATCATGGCGACTGGGACACCCGCCGGGGACCGATGACTCGTGGCCATACGCCCGTTTTGCCGTCGACCACTCTCTACGTCCGGTGACCCGGCCCTCACAAGCTGTCACGCCGGTCGCGGGCTGCCTCATTGCCCTTGTTGGAGATCCTGCACTGTGCTGGAATTCCACGGACCGCCGCAGGATCGAGCCGGCACACAGGGGGCGCAGCGAAGCGCCGCGTGGCGGCACGAGGGGGAGCCGGCGCCGGTTACTCACGACCATCAGGGGGCGTATTCAGGGCGCTCCCAAGACGCCGACACCGTGCCTCGCCGTTCACGCGGCGGGGTGCCTGGTCCAGAGGTTGCGACGCTAGTGCAGGGACGTTTCAAGAGGGATGGCAGCGCTTCGGCGGAGCCCGAGGCGCAGGGTGGGACTGGCCCCATGACAGGCAGTTCCTCGCCCCAGCACGCCCAGCACGCCCAGAAGGCAGCCTCGGGCCCGGCCGCGTCGGGCGCCGGCGGCGAGCGCTCCGGGCGCGGCGGCGCGGCGGCTCCGGCTGCCCCGGGGGGTCCGGGCGCGCAGACCCCGGCGCCGGCCGTGAAGCCGCCGAAGGGCCCGACCGGTCCGGGGTCGCGAATAGCCCTGCGCAACTGGCGGATCTCCACCCGTCTGGTGTCCTTGCTGGCGCTTCCCGTGGTCGCGGCCACCTCGCTGGGCGCCCTGCGCATCAGCGACTCCATGGACAACATCCAGCAGCTCGACAACATGAAGCTGCTGACGGAGATGACCGCGCGGGCCACCGAGCTGGCCGCGGCTCTCCAGGAGGAGCGGGACAAGTCGGCGGGTCCGCTGGCGCACAACTCCGCCTCCAGCGCGACCGCGGTGAAGGGCGACCGGGAGAAGACCGACCGGGCGCTGGCGAACTTCATCGACGGCTCGGAGGAGATCGACGCCGCCAGCAAGGACGGCAACCTCCAGGGCGTCCGCGATACCGTGGTCGGTCTGGCCAGCGAGCTCAACGGCCTCAGCAAGATCCGCAACTCCGCCTACCAGGACGCGGGCAACTCGACCCAGACCGTCGACGCCTACCACCGTCTGATCAACCACCTCCTCGACCTCTCCCAGGACATGGCGGAGGCGACCAGCAACCCCGAGATGATCCAGCGCACCCGCGCGCTGTCGGCGTTCTCGTCCGCCAAGGAGTACGCGTCGGTGCAGCGGGCCGTCATCGCGGCGGCGCTGCCCACCAGCAACACCACGGCCGGTGACCTCTCCGAGAACGACCGGCTGTACGCGCAGGCGGCGCTGGACAGCCAGGACTACGACCTGCGCAGCTTCGCCAGCATCTACGGCAGCGGCTCCACCGAGCTGCTCCAGCCCATCGAAGAGGGCAACGCGACGATCGAGGCGGCCGACAAGTACGCCGGCCGGGTGCTCGCCAACGAGGGCGCCATCGAGGAGATGGAGAAGCAGTCCTACCAGGACTGGCTGGACAGCAGCTCCACCAAGATCCAGCAGATGACCAAGATCGAGCACACGCTGCTTGAGGACATGGAGCAGCAGGCGCGTGAGCTGCGCAGCGAGTCGGAGCGCGAGGCGATCCTCTCCGGTGCGCTGATCCTGATCGTGCTCGGTGTCTCGCTGGTCGGCGCGTTCGTGGTGGCCCGCTCCATGATCCGTTCGCTGCGCCGGCTGGAGGAGACCGCCACCAAGGTCGCCTCCGACCGGCTGCCCGAGCTGGTCAAGCAGCTCTCCGAGTCCGACCCGCAGGACGTGGACACCTCCGTGGAGTCGGTCGGTGTGCACTCCCGGGACGAGATCGGCAAGGTGGCCGCGGCCTTCGACGACGTGCACCGCGAGGCGGTCCGGCTGGCCGCCGAGCAGGCCCTGCTGCGGGGCAACGTCAACGCGATGTTCACCAACCTCTCGCGCCGTTCCCAGGGCCTCATCCAGCGTCAGCTCTCGCTCATCTCCGAGCTGGAGTCCCGCGAGGCCGACCCGGACCAGCTCTCCTCGCTGTTCAAGCTGGACCACCTCGCCACGCGTATGCGCCGCAACGGCGAGAACCTGCTGGTCCTCGCCGGTGAGGAGCCGGGCCGCCGGTGGACCCGGCCGGTGCCGCTGGTCGACGTGCTGCGGGCCGCCGCCTCCGAGGTGGAGCAGTACGAGCGGATCGAGCTGGCCTCGGTGCCGACCACCGAAGTGGCCGGCCGGGTCGTCAACGACCTCGTGCACCTGCTCGCCGAGCTGCTGGAGAACGCCACCTCGTTCTCCTCCCCGCAGACCAAGGTCAAGGTCACCGGTCACGCGCTGCCCGACGGCCGCGTGCTGATCGAGATCCACGACACCGGTATCGGCCTGTCCCCCGAGGACCTCGCCGCGATCAACGAGCGGCTCGCCTCGCCGCCCACCGTGGACGTCTCCGTCTCCCGCCGCATGGGCCTGTTCGTGGTCGGCCGGCTCTCCCAGCGGCACGGCATCCGCATCCAGCTGCGGCCGTCCGACTCCGGTGGTACGACCGCGCTGGTCATGCTGCCGGTCGACGTCGCCCAGGGCGGCCGCAAGCCGCAGGGCAAGCCCGGTCAGCCCGGTACCGGCGGTCCCGCCGCCGCGCAGGCCGCGGCCGGTGCCGCGGCGGCCCGGCGGGCGGGCGGCGGCCAGGGC